>DAMDKH010000032.1:0-14257 GCA_032099965.1 Microbacterium sp. | reverse complement strand
CACCCCCGCATCCCCGTCGCGCCGCTTCGGGCTGGCGCTCGCCGCCGTGCTCGGCATCCTCGTGCTCGTGGGCGCCGCCTTCGGGGCGGTGAGCCTCACGCAGGGGCCGCGCATCACCGGCGTGCAGGTCGATCCCGCCCACGCCATCGACTCCTCGGGCAGCCGGGTGATCCTCACCGCGAACCAGGCGCTGGCCGCCGTCGACCCGGCGAAGGTCTCCGTCGAGCCGGCGGTGCCGTTCACCGTCGACGCCGCGGGCCGGGGTATCGGCATCCGCTTCACCGTGCCCCTCGACGACGAGACGACCTACACGGTCACCGTGGCCGATGCGGTCGGTGCCGGCGGCGGGCCGTCGAGCACCCTGACCACGAGCTTCACCACCCCGGCGTCGAACATCTTCCTGCTCAACCGCAGTGAGAAGAAGGACACGATCTTCCGCACCGACCTCACGGGCGAGCAGGCGGTCCCGGTGTTCGCCGCAGACAAGATCAACGACTTCCGCGCGACCTCCTCGCAGCTCGTCGTGACGGTCGAGGAGGACGACGGATCGCACCTCCTCGTCATGAACCGCGACGGTTCCGGCCAGCGCGAGCTGCCGCTGCCGGGTGAGGGGTTCGTCAACGCGATCCAGGTGTCGGAGCGGGGCGGTCTCGTCGGGTACAGCTACTCCGACCGCGAGCTCAGCGACACCGAGGGGCGCGCGAGCGTGCTCGTGACCCAGTCGCTCAACGAGAAGGACTCCGAGCCGCAGGTCGTCGAGGTGGGTGGCGACGAGGTGAGCGTGTTCTCCTGGCAGTTCGTTCCCGACAGCGCGGCCCTGCTGTTCATCGACTTCGACGGCGCGCTCTCGCTCGTCGACCGGTCGACGGATGCCGGGGTGCAGTCGCTCGGCCTCGCGGCCAACATCCAGGGCATCAGCCGCGGCACGTACACCGCCGTCGTCGAACGCCTCGACGGCTCGGTGGTCGAGTTGAACCTCGCCGACGGCTCCGAGCAGCCCCTCGCCGCGTCGCAGCCCGACTACGGCATCGCGACCACGATCACGCCGTACCCGGGGGGTACGCTGCGGCACGTCGTCGCGCGTGACGAGAGCGGCATCCCGACGGGGCAGGCGATCGTGCGCGTCGACGACGACGGCATCGCGACCCCGCTCGTCGAGGTGCCCGAGACCGACTCGATCCTGCAGGCGTGCGCCTCGCCGAGCGGCCAGTACGCAGCGGTGGTAATCGCTCCCGACATGACGGACAACCCCTACGACGAGATGCTGCTGCCGTTGCCCACCACCATGGAGACGCACCTCTACGACCTCCGCAGCGGCGACGAGATCGTGGCGTTGACCGGGTTCGACGCCTCGTGGTGCCAGACGGCGCCGAGGTTCTGACGTGAGCGCCGCACTGCACCGGGCGACGCGCGACGTGCTCGCCGGGCTCCCCGTCGAGGTGGCTCCGCTGCTCCTCGGCGGCGAGTTGCGCACGGTGCTCGCCGACGACCCCGCGGCCGAGGTCCGCCTGCGCATCACCGAGGTCGAGGCGTACCACGGGCAGGGCACCGGACCACTCTCCGACCCCGGATCCCATGCGCGCATGGGCCGCACGGCCCGCAACGCGACGATGTGGGGCGAGCCCGGTCACCTCTACGTGTACCTCAGTCACGGCATCCACTCGTGCGTGAACGTCGTGTGCGGTCCCGACGGCGTGGCCGGCGGAGTGCTGCTGCGCGCCGGAGAGGTCGTGGGCGGGGTGGATGCCGTCGCCCGACGCCGCCGTGTCGACGCCGTGCTCACTCCTCGCATCGTGCGCGATCTCGCCCGCGGACCGGGGCGGCTCGGACAGGCCGTGGGGTTGCGGCATCCGCTGCACGACGGGATCGACGCCGTGTCGGGGGTCACGTGGCACGGGGCGCGGGCGGAGTTGTGGCTCGGCGAGCCGCGCGACGACATCGTGACGGGGCCCCGCGTGGGCGTGGCGGGAGTCGCCGGGACGGATGCCTTCCCCTGGCGCTTCTGGATCGACGGCGACCCCACGGTGTCGCCGTTCCGATGGGGACGGGGCGCCCGCGACGCCGTGCTAGACTAGGCGATTGTCTGTGCACGCTCCTGTGCGCAGTTCGCATGCTGTCTGTCCTCGAGGGGGCGGGTGGCGTGCAGACAAGGGATCTTGGGTGGGGCCGTCCGGCCTCACGGTAATGAAGGAGTCACATCATGGCAGCAGTGTGCCAGGTGACCGGAGCTGTTCCCGGCTTCGGACACAACGTCTCGCACTCGCACCGCCGGACGAAGCGTCGCTTCGACCCGAACGTGCAGAAGAAGACTTATTTCGTCCCGTCGCTGGGTCGTAAGATCACGCTCAACGTGTCCGCCAAGGGCATCAAGGTGATCGACGTCCGCGGCATCGAGAACGTCGTCAAGGACCTCCAGGCGAAGGGTGTGAAGCTCTAATGGCCAAGAAGGCTCAGGACGTCCGTCCGATCATCAAGCTGCGTTCGACGGCAGGCACGGGGTACACCTACGTGACCAAGAAGAACCGTCGTAACACCCCCGACCGTCTCGTGCTGAAGAAGTACGACCCGGTGGTTCGCAAGCACGTCGAATTCCGCGAGGAGCGTTAATCATGGCGAAGAAGAGCAAGATCGCTCGCAACGAGCAGCGCAAGGTCGTCGTCGAGCGTTACGCCGAGCGTCGCGCCGAGCTGAAGAAGACCCTGGTCGACCCGAACGCCACCGACGAGGCCCGCGAGGCCGCTCGCGTCGGCCTGCAGAAGCTGCCGCGCAACGCGTCGCCGGCTCGCGTGCGTTCGCGCGACGTCATCGACGGCCGCCCCCGCGGTGTCCTCACGAAGTTCGGCATCTCGCGTGTCCGCTTCCGTGACATGGCGCACCGTGGCGAGCTGCCCGGCGTCACCAAGTCGAGCTGGTAAGACAGCACCTCTGAAAGGGGCGGGGATCTTCGGATCCCCGCCCCTTTCTGCGTCCGCCCGGGTGTGTGGGTGCGGTGTGTGGGTGGTGCGGGGTGAGTGCTCGGTGCGGGTGTGTGGGCGGGGGTGTGTGGGTGGTGCGGGGTGAGTGCTCGGTGTGAGTGCTCGGTGCGGGTCCGGGTGCGGGTGCGGGTGCGGGGTGTGTGCTCCGGACTCGCGGCTCACAGCTCTGAAGGAGAACTCCCGCTACGAAGGCCCCGCCCCGGCATCCACTCCTTCGTATCGTGAGATCTCCTTCGCATCGCGGGGCCCCGTCCGCATCGCGAGGCCCCCTTCGCATCGTGAGATCCCCTTCGCTTCGCGGGGCTCCGCCCGCATCGCGGAACCCCCTTCGCATCGAGAGATCCCCTTCGCATCGTGAGATCCCCTTCGCATCGTGAGATCGCCGTCGCATCGGGAGCGGATGCCGCGTGGCGACTCGTCCTGCACATCTCCGCGCCGAAGCGCACCTCCTCTCGCGCAGGGCCCTGCATGCGGATGGGTTCGCCGCGTCCGCGAGCATGGATCGATGGACCCCGTTGCCGCCCTGCACGCTCGCGGGGGAATCGCCCGCGTCCGCACCCTCCGCGACGACGGGGTGAGCGAAGATGCGCTGCGGCGCGCGAAGCAGGATGGTCGGGTCGTGACCGCGCGGCGCGGGTGGGCGGCGGTGCCGGATGCCGACCCCCAGCTGCTCGGAGCGGTGGCAAGCGGCGTGATTCTGAGCTGCGTCTCCGTCGCGGAGAGGCACGGCCTGTGGGTGCCGACGCGGTCTTCCCTGCATGTCGCCGCTCGTCCGAACGCCTGTCGCATCACCGTGCCGGCGTCGGTGGCCGTGCACTGGTCGACGCCGGTGGTGCCGCGACCGCCCGATGACGTCGTCGATGGACTCGTCAACGCTCTCGTCCTGGTCGCGCAGTGCCAGCCGCTCGAGACGGCGCTGGTCGTCTGGGAGTCGGCGATGAACAAGGGGCTGGTCGAGGCCCGGCAATTCGCCGCTCTCGATCTGCCGCCGTCCGCGCGGGCGGTGAGCGCTCGCGCCCGCCCGTTCGCCGATTCCGGACTCGAGACGATCGTCGTCTTCCGACTGCGCTGGCTGAACGTACGGATGCTCCCGCAGGCCTGGGTGCTCGATCGTCGCGTCGACGTGCTGATCGGCGACAGGCTGGTGATCCAGATCGATGGGGCGACGCACACCGGCGCGCAACGCACCGCAGACATCGCTCACGACGCGCAGCTCCTGCTGCACGGCTTTCACGTGCTGCGTTTCGCGTACGAACAGATCATGGGCCAGTGGCATGACGTGCAGGAGGTCATCATGCAGGCGGTGGCCCAGGGCAAGCACCTCGCATGAGCCCGCGGCCGAAGGCGATCTCTCGATACGAAGGGTCTGCACGAGCATCCCATCCTTCCGATCCGGAGATCTCCTTCACACCGACAGGCACCGCGCTTCCACACCGACAGGCACCGCGCGCTCACACCGGGAGGCGCCGCGCGGCACGCGCATCGCCGGTCCGACAGCACCGGGATGCCGGCGCAGCCACCCACCCGCAGAGCCCCAAACCTGTGACTGGAGTGAAAAAAGTGGTGCGAAACGCCCTGTATCTGGCCGAATCCCGCGAAATGACGCGGAAATGCGGGTGGGCATTGGTACATTCGAGGCGGTCACTCGACCAGGGGCATCCGCCCCGATCCACACAACGATGCGACGGAATCCTCGTCGCTGGAGGATGACATGGCTGACAAGTCCATCACGAAGACCGAGCTCGTCGCGAGCATCGCAAGCGCCACGGGCCAGAGCCAGGCCACCGTCTCGGGTGTCCTCGACGCGCTCTTCTCGTCGGTCTCCGACGCGGTTGCCAAGGGCAGCAAGGTCTCGATCCCGGGCTGGATCTCGTTCGAGCAGGTCGACACGGCCGCCCGCACCGGCCGCAACCCGCAGACCGGCGCCGAGATCAAGATCCCGGCCGGCAAGCGCGTCAAGGTGACCGCCGGCTCCAAGCTGAAGGCAGCCGTCAAGTAAGACGTCTCCTCATGAAGGCCGCCGCCCCTCGGGGTGGCGGCCTTCTGCGTCCCCGCACGCCCGTTCCCGACCGGAAGCGCGACGAAGACCAGAAGGGGCGGCCGGCGATGACGGACCGGGGGGCGGATGCGGCGGCTTAGGCTTGAGGGGTGAACTCCCGCGCCGCGACCACTCGAACGCGCGCGACCCCCGGACCGACCGCGACCTACCGGGTCGCGGGCCTCGCGATCCTCGTCGTCGCGGCGATCGTGGGCGTCGTGGCGGCTCTCGTCGTCGGCGGAGGGGCGCAGCCGCTGCTGCTGCAGGATCCCGGACCGTTCGTGATGTGGGCGACGCCGATCGTGAAGCTCGTCATGAACATCGCGGCGGCGGCCATGCTGGGCTCGCTCGTGCTCGCGCTGTTCGCGCTGAAGAGCGGCGACACGGCGTTCGACACGGCGCTGAACGTCGCGTCGGTCGGGGCGGCGGTGTTCACCGTCTCTGCGGGATTCACCGCGTTCCTCACCTTCATGGCCGCGTTCAACCCGCAGCTGAGCATCGAGCGGGAGTTCGGCGCGCAGCTCGGCCGCTACCTGCTCGAGACCTCGCTGGGGCAGTCCTGGCTCATCACCACGATCTTCGGTTCGGTCATCACCGTGCTCGCCTTCGCCTGGCGCAGCTGGACGCCGACGCTCATCACGGCTCTCCTCGCCGCGGCATCCTTCCTGCCGCTGGCGACGCAGGGGCACTCCGGCGACCTGGCCGGTCACACCACGGCCGTGAACGCCATCCTGCTGCACACGATCGGCGCCGCCGTCTGGCTGGGCGGGCTGCTGATGCTCGTGGTGCTGCGCGGTCGGGAGGGTGTCGACCGGGTCGCGCTCGTGCAGCGGTACTCGTCGTTGGCGATCGCCGCGTTCGTCGTGGTCGCGATCTCGGGCCTCGCGCGCTCGGTGGTGGCCCTCGGCGACCTCAGCCAGCTGTTCACACCGTACGGCGCCATCCTGCTGGCCAAGGCGGTGCTGCTGATCGGTATGGGCCTGCTCGGGGCCTGGTACCGCACCCGACTCATCCCGCGCCTCGACGGCGAGCGGGCGAGCGGATGGTTCTGGATGCTGGTGCTGGGCGAACTCGCGCTGATGGGGCTCGCTTCGGGCGCCGCCGCGGCCCTCGCCCGCACGCCTCCGCCGACCGGTGAGGAGGCGGCCTTCGCCCGCACGCCGGCCGAGGTGCTCACCCGCTCGGCCGTGCCGCCCGAGTTCACCCTCGACCGGTGGTTCACCGCGTGGGACATCGACATCCTCTGGCTGGTCGCCGGGGTGTTCGGGATCTTCCTGTACCTCGCCGGCGCCGTGCGCCTGCACCGCCGGGGCGACCGTTGGCCGATCCACCGCACGATCTTCTGGACCCTCGGGATGCTGCTGCTGGTCTGGGTGACCTGCGGGCCCATCAACGCGTACCAGGACTACCTGTTCAGCGTGCACATGCTGGGTCACATGATGCTGTCGATGGCGATCCCGCTGCTGCTGGTCGCCGGAGCCCCGGTCACACTGGCGCTGCGGGCGGTGCACAAGCGCGACGACGGCACGCGCGGCGGACGCGAATGGATCCTGTGGGCGGTGCACTCGCCGTTCTCCCGCGTGGTCACGCACCCGTTCGTCGCCGCGGCCATCTTCATCGTGTCGCTGTGGGCGTTCTACTTCACCGACCTCGTGCGGTGGTCGATGTTCGAGCACCTCGGTCACGAGTGGATGGTCATCCACTTCCTGATCTCGGGGTACCTCTTCGTGCTGAGCCTCATCGGCGCCGATCCCGTGCCGTACCGCCTGCCGTACCCCGGGCGTCTCATCACCCTCATCGCCGTGATGGCCATGCACGCGTTCTTCGGCGTCGCCATCATGATGCAGGAGGGGCTCATGGTCGCCGACTGGTTCGGTTCGATGGGGCGCACCTGGGGCCCGGAGCCGCACGACGACCAGTACATCGGCGGCGGCGTCGCCTGGTCGATCGGCGAGATCCCGACGCTCATCCTCGCGATCACCGTCGCCATCCAGTGGAGCCGCAGCGACACCAAGCTGCAGAAGCGCCGCGATCGCCACGCGGACCGCACCGGCGAGGCGGAGCTCGAGGACTACAACGCCAAGCTCGCCGCCCTGGCCGAGCGCGACCGCCGGCGGGAGGCCGCGGCCCGCTCCTGAGGCGTCGCGACCCGTCGGGTCAGCCGGCGGGCACGTCGGGCGAGCTCACCCGGATCGACGCGGTGCCGTCGGCGAGGATGACGATGCTCCCGTCGACGCGGAACGGCACGTCTTCGGCGATGGGCTGCACCGAGCCGTCGAACAGCGACTTGATCTCGACCTCGACGTGGGCGACGCCTTCGGCCGCGGGGATGCGCCAGTCGCCCCCGTCCGGCACGACGGTGACCGTCGGCTGACGGGTGATCGACCAGGTCGGCAGGTTCGCGATGCGGTTCTGCACGGTGAGGCCGAACGGGCACGCGGTGGGCTGCAGCACCTGCTGCGAGGTGCAGGCGGTGAGGAACTCCTCGACCTGCTCCTGCACGACGTCGACGAACTGGTTCGTCGGCTCGGTCTGCACGTCGAGGGGAGTGGTGGCGAGCGGGCTGTCGGCGAGCACCCCTGCGCCGTCGGCGGTGGAGATGGGGGTGTCGACCGTCACCGAGTAGACGCCGGGGGTGAAGACGAGCAGGGGGAGCGGGTCGAGATCGGCCGCCTCGGTGCCCGCCACCGACACCTGCGCCCGATTCAGCTCGAAGCCGTTGACGGAGAACCGATCCGCTCCGCGCAGGGTCAGGTCGACCACGGCGAGCGGACTGCGTTCGAACCGCCACCGCGGGGCGACGCCTTCCCAGCCGTCCTGCTCGACCGCGAAGGTCGTGGTTCCCGGGTGGCCGGCGGCGCGGTACGAGACGGTGACCTCGGTGACGCCGTCGTGCTGCTTCTCGGACTCGACCTCGACGCGGGTCAGGGGCGCCAGGGCGGCCTGCCGCAGCAGCGCCTCGGACGCGGTCGGGGTGATGCCCGCCTGGTCGAGCGTCTCGCGGTCGACGGCGACGCCCGGTACGCGCAGCGCATCGGCGGCCCGGCCGGAGGAGAGGAGGTCGAGGTAGCGCGTGACGAAGGCGGAGGGTCCGTAGAAGTCCTTGTAGAGCACGGCGCCGCCCGCGCCGAGCGCCGCCACGAGGAGCACGCCGATGAGGGCCAGCAGCGTGAGATCGACGGCGAGACCCGAGCGCCGCGGCGCCTTCGTGTCCACCCCGTGCATGAGGCAAGTCTAGGAGCGGCTCCTGGGTTGGTGCCGTGCGCCCGTCCGGCCCGCGAAACGGGCCGTAGCATGGTGGGGCGCCCCGCATCCGTCCTCCCCTTCTGTGAGATCCGTGTCCCTTCCCGCTCTGTCCGAAGAACAGCAGGAGCTGTTCGAGCTGATCGAGCATACGAACGAGCACGTCTTCATCACCGGGCGCGCGGGAACGGGCAAGTCGACGCTGCTGCAGCACTTCGCCTGGAACACCGAGAAGCAGATCGCGATCTGCGCTCCGACGGGCGTCGCGGCGCTGAACGTCGAGGGGCAGACCATCCACTCGCTGTTCCGGCTGCCGATCGGTCTGATCGGCGATGCGGACATCGACCAGAACGACGCGACCCGCCGCATCCTGAACGCCATCGAGACGCTCGTGATCGACGAGATCTCGATGGTGAACGCCGACCTCATGGATGCGATCGACCGCTCGCTCCGTCAGGCCCGCGGGCGTCGGGGCGAGCCCTTCGGCGGGGTGCAGGTGGTCATGTTCGGCGATCCCTACCAGCTGGCGCCCGTGCCGCCGCGTGGCGACGAGGCGCGGTATGTGAAGGACCACTACCGCTCCTTCTGGTTCTTCGACGCGAAGGTCTGGTCGGGGCCGTGGACCGGGGGCCCGGAGGCGTCGGCCGAGCCCGGCTCCGGCGACGGCGCGTTGTTCGAGGTGGATGCCCGTGCCGAACTGCACGTGCGGGAGCTCGTGCACATCCACCGCCAGTCCGACGACGGGTTCAAGGCCATGCTCAACGCGGTGCGCTACGGGCGGGTGACGGCCGAGATCGCCGGCGTGCTCAACGCCCAGGGCGCCCGTACCCCTCCCGACCCCGAGCCGGGCGAGGTGCCGATGATCACCCTCGCCACCCGCAACGACATCGTGAACGGCATCAACGGTCGTCATCTCGCGGCGCTCCCCGGCAAGGAGCAGATCGCGAAGGCCGAGGTCAACGGCGAGTTCGGGCGGGGCGAGGCCTCGCTGCCCGCCGAGTCCGAGCTCAAGCTCAAGGTCGGGGCGCAGGTGATGTTCCTCCGCAACGACACGTCGATGGCGGGGGAGCCGCCGCGCTGGGTCAACGGCACGATCGGCACCGTGACGCGCATCCTCGGGGGAGCCGTGCGCGTCGACGTCGACGGCGACGAGGTCGATGTCGAGCCCGCGGTGTGGGAACGGTTCCGCTACGCCTACGACCCGCACACCAAGAAGCTCAGCCGCGACGTCGTGGCGGAGTTCACGCAGTTCCCCCTGCGTCTGGCATGGGCCGTGACGATCCACAAGTCGCAGGGCAAGACCTACGACCAGGCGATCATCGACCTCGGCTCGGGGGCGTTCGCTCCGGGGCAGACCTATGTGGCGCTGAGCCGCCTCACCTCGCTCGACGGGCTGTACCTGTCGCGCCCGCTGCGGCCGAGCGACATCCGCGTCGACGAGGATGTGCGGCGCTTCATGCGCGAGGCGTGGCTCGCCCGCACGACGCCGGAGGTCGCGGAGCGCTGAGAGCCGCCGGCCGCGCGCGGGGGTGCGGGTCAGGCGGCGACGCGCGCGCGGTCGAGGTCTTCGAAGAGCTCGGTGTTGAAGCGGTAGGCGAGCAGCACCTCGTCGATCACGCGCTCGCGCTCCGCGTCGTCCCAGGGGGCCGCGTCGAGCTGCTCGCGGTAGACGTCCTTGAAGGCGGCCGGGTCGGCGATGTCGTCGAAGAGGTAGAACCCGATGCCGTTGGTCTCGAAGCCGAAGCGGCGGGCCATGATGCGGCCGATGAAGATGCCGCCGGAGAGGTCGCCGAGGTAGCGGGTGTAGTGGTGCGCGACGAAGCCGCCCGCCCAGGTCGCGCCCACCTCGCGGATGCGGTCGACGTAGCGGCGCGTGGTCGGGAGGGCCGAGATGCGCTCGCGCCACGTGGGCCCCAGCAGGAACTCGAGGTCGGCCTCGAGGGCGGGCAGCCGGGTGAGCTTGTCGCTGAGGAACACCGCGGCCACGGGGTCGGTGCGCATGCGGTCGCCCGCGCTCTCGAGTGCCTCGTAGATGAAGTAGTGCTGGGCGACGAGGGCGATGTAGTCCTCGCGCGCCCCCTCGCCCTTGCGAGGGTCGGACATGAAGCCGGCGTGCTCGCTGCGCGAGTGGGACCCGGACGAGCGCTCCCGCAGGGCGGCGGAGAAGGAGAGGATCTCGGACATGCCCCCAGTGTAAGGGCAGCCTTACCTATGAGGGAACCCCGCATCGCGGGCGGGCCGCCGTCGGGAGGCTCAGGCGTGCGGGCGGGGCTCGATCCCCAGCCGTGCGCAGGCCGCGTCGTACAGCGCCACGATCTCGCGCCGCACCTCCGGACGCTCGCTGATCGCGCCGCCGGGCCAGGGCACGACGAGCGCGGTCTCGGTGCCGCCGCGGGTGACCAGCCAGGTGCCGGCGTCGCCGTCGAATCCCGTCATCACGGCATCCGTCACCTCCGCATCCGCCTCCGTCGAGAAGGCGCGCGCGATGAGGAGGTTGTCGTCGGTGTGGTCGTCGTTCATGTGGTGCAGGACGGCGGCGGTCACGGACTCGTCGAAGATGTGGGGCACGACATCACCCTAGAACGCGGGCGGATGCTCGGCGCGATGCCGACTTTCAGGCTCGGCGTTCTAGACTCGGGAGACACCGTCCCCGGGGGTACCCTTCATGCAGCTTCTCTCGTCGCGCCGCTGGCGTGCCGTCATGGCCGGAGCCGTCGTGCTCGGCCTCGCTCTCACCGGATGCTCCTCCGAGGAGTCGTTCTCGTACGAGGCGCCGGCCCAGGTCGAGGGCGCTCTGCCCGATGACATGGTCACGCAGATGACGGATGCCGTGAACAACGCCATCGCCGTCTCCGGCTCGAGCGGAGCCGTCGTGGGCGTCTGGGCCCCGTGGAGCGGGCAGTGGGTGACCGGTGTCGGCACGCAGCAGCCGAACGGCGAGGGCGGTGCGATCGACACCGACATGGCATTCCGCATCGGTGATGTGACCCGGCTCATGACCTGCGACGTGCTCTACGCGCTCGCCGACGAGGGCACCGTCGAGCTCGACGCGCCCGTGCCGGACTACGTCTCCGGCGTCGCCGACCTCGAGGGCGTGACCCTGCTCGACCTCTGCAACGGCACCGCGGGCATCGGCTCGTCGGAGCCGCGGGTGCAGGCCGAATGGCTGAACACCCCGGAGCGCACCTGGGTGCCGCTGGAGCTGGCCGGCTACGGCCTGGCGACCTCGCGCACCCCCGTGGGCACCTACCGCGACTCCGACGCCGGCTACCTGCTGCTGGGCCTCGCCCTCGAGCGGGCCTCCGGTCTGTCCGCCTCCCAGCTCATCTCGACCTACGTCAGCGACCCGCTGGGGCTCGCCTCGACCTCGTTGCCGACGGGAGCCGCGGCGCCGCCGTCGACCGGCCCCGTGATGAAGGGGCATCACCTCAGCGCCGTCGAGGGCGGCTTCAACTGCGCCGCGCCGAACGACATCACCACGCTGTCGTCGAGCACGGGCTTCACCGACTCGGGCGTCGTGTCGACGATCTCCGACCTCGGCCGCTACGTGCAGGCCGAGGCCGCACAGGTCCTGCGCACGAAGGAGGAACCGGCCCGCTTCGGCACGCCGCTCCCCGTCTCGCCCGAGGCCCCGTCCTGGTACCAGGCGGCGGGTGGAGGCTACCTCGTGGGCTCCATGATCGGTCAGCACGGGTGGACCCCCGGCTACGCCACCGCCGCCTACTCCGACCCGCAGAGCGGCTTCACCGTCGCCGTGGTGCTGAACAACTCCACGGCCGGATCCGGCGTCGTGCAGTCGCTGGCGTGGGAGCTCGCCGCCATCGCCTCGAAGGCCCCGGCCGCCGAGGGGCAGACGGCCCCCGAGTTCGGCCTCCCGTTCACCGCGGAGCAGTACCACCAGGCCGTGACCGACTCCGGTCTCGCCTGCGTCGCGCCGCCGGTGGAGTGATCCCCGCCTGACGCACGAGAGAGGCCCCCGCCGGATGGCGGGGGCCTCTCTCGTCTCGTCACTCGCCGTCGGCGTCGGGCATCCCGGGGCCGGGCCCCGGTCGCACCTCGGCGTCGTCGCGGATGTCGACGCGGGTGTTGCCGTCATGCTCGCTCACGTCGATGCGCGGGGCGGCGTCGTCCTCCGTCGCGTCGGGCGCGCTGGTGAGCTGGTCGTGGCGGTTCTCCTCGAACGACGGGGTGCCGGTCGAAGCGGCCTCGTCGGTGTGCTCGTCAGGGGTGCTCATGGGTGTCCTCCTCGGTGTGAGCGGGGGTGGGGGTGCCCGTGCGGCGTCGCGCGAGCCGGGTCAGCAGGAACAGCACGGCTCCGACGGCGAGCAGGATGGCTCCGAAGAGCCAGACCTCGGGCGGCTGCTGGGTGAAGAGCAGGATGCACGACAGGATGCCGAGCACGGGCACGAACGTCCACACGCGGAAGTGGTCGTGCTCGACCTTGTCGCGGCGCAGCACGAGCACCGAGACGTTGGCGCTGAGGAACACGACGAGCAGCAGCAGCACGACCGTGCTGGCGAGCAGGGCGAGGTCGCCCACGAGCGTCAGGCCCATGGCGACGAGCGTGGTCACGAGGATCGCGACCCACGGCGTCTTCCGCTTCGGGAGCACCCGCGAGAGCACGCCCGGGAGCAGCTTCTGCTCGGCCATGCCGTAGGTCAGTCGGCTCACCATGATCATGGTCAGCAGCGCGCCGTTGGCCACGGCGATGAGGGCGATGAGGCTGAACAGCCACGACGGGATGTTCGCGCCGGTCGCCTCGACCACGGCGAGCAGCGGTCCCGACGACTCCTGCAGCTCGCTCGCGGGCAGGGCCACCGAGCTCGCGACGCCGACCAGCACGTAGACGACGCCGGCGGTGAGCAGCGAGGCGAACAGCGCCCGCGGGTAGGTGCGCCGGGGATCCTTGACCTCTTCGATCATGTTGGCCGAGGTCTCGAATCCGACGAACGAGTAGTAGGCGATGACCGCACCCGACAGCACGGCGAGAGCCACCGGGGTGCCCTCCGGCGCCTCGACGACGCGGGAGAAGTCGCCGCCTCCGCCGCTCACGAAGAACGCGACGACGACGATCACGATGACGAGACCGCTCAGCTCGATGGCCGTCATGACGAGGTTCGCGCCGAGCGATTCGCGGATGCCGCGGGCGTTCAGCAGCGCCACGATCGCGAGGAACGCGATCGCGACGGGCGTCGTCGGCAGGTCGACGAACGTCGAGAGGTAGTCGCCCGCGAAGGCGATCGACAGGCCTGCGGCGCTCACGACGCCGGCCGCGAGCATGCAGAAGCCGACGAGGAAGGAGATGATCGGGCTGCGGAAGGCACGCTCGGCGAACACCGCCGCACCGCCCGCTCGGGGGTACTTCGTCACCAGCTCGGCGTAGGAGCCGGCGGTGAGCAGGGCGAGCAGCAGGGCCACGACGAGCGGCGCCCACAGCATCCCGCCGACCTCCTGGGACAGCACGCCCATGAGCGCATAGATGCCCGCGCCGAGCACGTCGCCGAGGATGAACGCGAACAGGAGGGGGCCGGTCACGGCCTTGCGCAGGCGGGTGGGATTCTCCGCCGCAGGTGCGTCAGTCGTCATTCCCCGCACATTAGGGCCCTCCGGGCCCTCGCCTCGACGGGGTTGACACCGCGTCGGGATGTGCGATCCGGGTTCCGAGGCCGCGTCAGCGCAGGGTGCCGGCGGCCTGCCGCGCCATGCCCCACGCCACGTACTCGGCGGGAGCGGGCACCTCCACCGGCACTCCGAAGACCAGGGGGGCGATCTCGCGCACGGCCCGCGACTGCGCTCCTCCGCCGATCAGCAGCACGCGGTCGAGGGGGATGCCCTGCGCCCGCAGCGCGTCGAGACCGAAGCGCAGACCGCCCAGCATGCCCTCGACCGCGGCGCGGGCGAGGTTCTCGCGCGTCGTGGAGGCGAGGGTCATCGCGGTCAGGCTCGCCGTCGCCGACGGGAGGTTGGGCGAACGCTCGCCCTCGAAGTAGGGGAGCAGCTC
>DAMDKH010000031.1:0-14289 GCA_032099965.1 Microbacterium sp. | reverse complement strand
TGACCGCCCTCGCCCGCCCCGTGCTGGGCCCGCGGATGCTCGTGACGCGACTCGGCCGCGACGTGCCGTTCTCGCTCACGACGTCGTCCGGCGTCGATGCCCGCGGGCGCGCGACGCTCGACAGCGCGCGGGCGTTCCGCTTCCCCTCCGGGACGCAGCACATCGTCGACCGCCTCACGGTGAGCGTGCACCCCGGTCTCGTGCGCAACCTCCTCGGCGCCCGCGGACGGCTGGAGCTCATCGAGGAGTGCAGCGTCACGGCCGAGGGGTTCCTGCGCATGCGCACCCGCCGCGTGGCCGTGCGTCTCGCCGGGCGGCGATTCGCGCTGCGTGGCATCCTCGGCGTCCGCGTCGATCTGGTCGACGGCTGGGATGCCGTGCACGAACGCCGCACGATCGACATGCGCGCGACGAACCCGCTGGTCGGCACGGTGCTGCAGTACCGCGGCTGGTACCGGCATGCAGAGGTCGACGCTCCGACCGAGGCGTAGCGGCTCGACGCCGCCGCGTCGTCAGAAGGAGTAGTCGGCGACGACCGGGGCGTGGTCGCTCCAGCGCTGGTCGTACGCCGCGGCCCTGGCCACGTGGTACGCGGTCACCCGCTCGGCGAGGGCCGGGCTGGCGAGGTGGTAGTCGATGCGCCAGCCGGAGTCGTTGTCGAACGCCTGTCCGCGCATCGACCACCACGTGTACGGGCCCTCGACCTCGCCATGGAACGTGCGCCCGACGTCGACCCACCCGATTCCGGGCCCCACCGATCCGTCTGCCCCGGTGATCGGGGTGCCGGCCGCACCGAGGAACCGGTCGAAGTACGCGCGCTCGCGCGGCAGGAAGCCGGCCTTCTTGCGGTTGCCCCGCCAGTTCTTGATGTCGAGTTCCCGGTGCCCGACGTTGAGGTCTCCGGTGACGACGGCGAGCGCTCCGTCGGCGCCGAGTTCGCTCAGGCGCGGTCCGAACGCCTCGAGGAAGCGGTACTTCTCGTCCTGCTTCGGGGTGTCGGCCTCTCCCGAGTGCACGTAGGCGCTCACGACGGTGAGGGGTCGGTCGCCGAGGAGGAAGTCGGCTTCGATCCACCGCCCCTTCGAATCGAAGTCGTCGGGGCCGAACGTCGTGCGCGAGGCCGAAGCCGGCACCCGGCTGGCGATGGCGACGCCCGCGCGCCCCTTGGCCGTGGCCTCGTCGTGCACGATGGACCAGCCGGGGAGCGCGGCTTCGAGATGCTCGTCCTGCCCGCGCACCTCCTGCAGGGTCAGGATGTCGACGTCGGCGGTGTCGAGCCATCCGCTCATCCCGTTGCGGGCCGCCGCCCGGATGCCGTTGACGTTGACCGAGGCGATACGCAGGTGAGGCATGTCTCCAGCCTAGAGGCGGGGTCGGACATCGCCCGTCGTGGCTCCGTCCCGCGCGACGTCGGCCTGTGCGCGTGCCAGGGCGCTCTCCGCCTCCCGCAGCTCCCGACGCGCACGGTGCCGACGGAACCACGGTGCCGCCTCCGCAGCCTCCGCCGCCTCGCGCACCCGCACCCGCGCGGCGATGAGGAGCGCCCGGTGCTCGGTGCGTCGTGCCGTCGCGGCGTCGGCGTTCTCGAGCGGCTGGTCGTGGTCGTCCGCCGCGACGGCGATCCACGACGACGCCATCAGCATCACGATCGCCAACCAGCGGCACCACAGCAGCAGCCCGATGATGACGGTGAACGACGCGAGCAGGGGGTTCGCGGGCACGTGCGAGAGCAGCAGGCCGGCGCCCAGCTGCAGCACGACCATGGCCGCACCGCCCAGGAGCGCCCCGGGCCAGATGAACCGCCATCGCAGCTGCGTCCCCGTGAGGAATCGCACGAGGAGGGCGAGCGCCGCGGCGTCGAGGGCGAAGGCGACGGCGACGGAGGCGACCTGCGCGCCGACCGAGAAGAACCACGACCGGGTGCTCCAGGCGAAGAGGAGGAACACCTGCTCCAGGGCCCACACGCTCACCGAGATCAGGACGGCCCCGACCAGCATGGCGCCGCCGAAGACCACGGCGGCGAAGGCATCCCGAGCCTTCAGGAGCCAGTAGGCCCGTGCATCGAAGGGCAGGCCGAAGAGGTCGCGCACCGCACGGCGGGTGAAGGTGACGGCGCTGACCGCCGTCCACAGCGCCACCGCGACGGCGATCGCGCCGGTGACGCCGAGGACGCCCGTCGCGTTCTGGGCGATCTGGGTCACGTCGGCGACGGTGAAGAGCCCGTCGGGCCCGATCAGTCCGGGGATGTAGGTGTTCACCAGTCGTACGAGCGCCTCGACGGCCGTGTCGCTCCCGCCCAGCCACAGCCCCGCGCCGGCGAATCCGACGTACAGGAGCGCGAACAGGGCGAACAGCACGTAGTAGCTCATGCCCGCCGACAGCAGGAAGCCGTTGCTGTAGGCGAAGTTGCGCCACACCCGCACCGGGAAGGCGGCCAGTGTGCGCTCGCGCAGCTCGCCGGCGCGCTCCAGTGGGGCTTCGAAGCGCTCGCGCAGCGGACGACGGCTCTCTGACACGGCTCTCACCCTATCGACACCGCCCCGCGCCACCGGAGCGTGAGCACCCGGGGGAGACGCGAGAACGGGCGGCCTCCGAAGAGGGCCGCCCGTTCTCGGAGAGGAGGGGTGCGGATCAGGGACGGCCGCGCAGGACCGCCTGCTTGACCTCGGCGATGGCCTTGGTGACCTCGATGCCGCGCGGGCACGCCTCGGAGCAGTTGAAGGTGGTGCGGCAGCGCCACACGCCTTCCTTGTCGTTGAGGATGTCGAGACGCACGGCGGCGTTGTCGTCGCGCGAGTCGAAGATGAAGCGGTGCGCGTTGACGATGGCCGCCGGGCCGAAGTACTGGCCGTCGGTCCAGAACACGGGGCACGACGAGGTGCACGCGGCGCACAGGATGCACTTGGTGGTGTCGTCGAAGATCGCGCGGTCGGCGATCGACTGCGTGCGCTCCTTGCCCTTCTCCGGAACGGAGCTGGCGACGAGGAACGGCTGCACCTCGCGGTACGACGCGAAGAAGGGCTCCATGTCGACGATGAGGTCCTTCTCGAGCGGCAGGCCCTTGATCGCCTCGACGTAGATCGGCTTCGAGATGTCGAGGTCCTTGATCAGCGTCTTGCACGCCAGGCGATTGCGGCCGTTGATGCGCATCGCGTCCGAGCCGCAGATGCCGTGGGCGCACGAGCGGCGGAAGCTCAGCGAGCCGTCGACCTCCCACTTGATCTTGTGCAGCGCGTCGAGCACGCGGTCGGTGGAGTAGAGCTCCACGTCGTAGTCCACCCAGTGCGGCTCCGCGTCGACCTCGGGGTCGAAGCGCCGGATGTTGAAGGTGACGATGAAGGATTGGATGCCGGTGTCCTCCGTGGCCTCTGCGGGGGCCTCGGCAACTGCGTTCGACATGCTCAGTACTTCCTCTCCATGGGCGGGTAGTTGTACTCGCCCTTCTCGTTCTTGGTGAAGACGACGGGCTTCCAGTCGAGCTTGATGTGATCGCTCGGGTCGGAGGAGTGCGGGTCGCCCGTGAGGTACGCCATCGTGTGCTTCATGTAGTTCTCGTCGTCGCGCTTCGGGAAGTCGTCGCGCATGTGACCGCCACGGCTCTCCTCGCGGTTCTGCGCGGCGTAGACGACGACCTCGGCGATGTCGAGCAGGAAGCCCAGCTCGACGGCCTCGAGCAGGTCGGTGTTGAACCGGTGGCCCTTGTCGTCGACGTGGATGTTCTTATAGCGCTCGCGCAGCTCGGCGATGACGCCCAGCACGTGCTGCAGCGACTCGTGCGTGCGGAACACCTGCGCGCCCTTGTCCATCTCGTCCTGCAGCGTCTTGCGCAGCACCGCGATGCGCTCGGTGCCCTGGTTGTTGCGCAGCCCTTCGAGCATGTCCGCGACGAACGCGGCGGGGTTCTCGGGCAGCGGCACGAACTCGGCGGTCTTGACGTACTCGACCGCCTGGCGACCGCTGCGCTTGCCGAACACGTTGATGTCGAGCAGGGAGTTGGTCCCGAGGCGGTTGGCGCCGTGCACCGACACGCAGGCGCACTCGCCGGCGGCGTAGAGGCCCGGAACGACGGTGTCGTTGTCGGCGAGCACCTCGCCGTTGTTGTTCGTGGGGATGCCGCCCATCGCGTAGTGCGCGGTCGGCATCACCGGCACCGGCTCGACGACGGGGTCGACGCCCAGGTAGGTGCGGGCGAACTCGGTGATGTCGGGGAGCTTGGTCTCGAGCACCTCGGCACCGAGGTGGGTGCAGTCGAGGAGCACGTAGTCCTTGTGCGGGCCTGCGCCGCGACCCTCGGCGACCTCCTGCACCATGCACCGCGCGACGATGTCACGAGGCGCGAGGTCCTTGATGGTCGGGGCGTAGCGCTCCATGAAGCGCTCACCCGAGGCGTTGCGGAGGATGGCGCCCTCGCCGCGGGCACCCTCGGTGAGGAGGATGCCGAGACCGGCGAGGCCGGTCGGGTGGAACTGGAAGAACTCCAGGTCCTCGAGGGGGAGTCCCTTGCGCCAGACGATGCCGACGCCGTCGCCCGTGAGGGTGTGGGCGTTGGAGGTCGTCTTGAAGATCTTGCCGAACCCGCCGGTGGCGAAGATGACGGCCTTCGACTGGAAGACGTGCAGCTCGCCGGTGGCGAGGTCGTAGGCGACGACGCCGGCGACCTGCGTCTGACCCAGGGCGTCCTTCACCGTGATGAGGTCGAGCACGTAGAACTCGTTGAAGAAGTTGATGCCGAGCTTGACGCAGTTCTGGAACAGCGTCTGCAGGATCATGTGGCCGGTGCGGTCGGCCGCGTAGCAGGCGCGGCGAACGGGCGACTTGCCGTGCTCGGCGGTGTGGCCGCCGAAGCGCCGCTGGTCGATCTTGCCCTCGGGCGTCCGGTTGAAGGGGAGGCCCATGTTCTCGAGGTCGATGACCGCGTCGATGGCCTCCTTCGCGAGGATCTCGGCCGCGTCCTGGTCGACGAGGTAGTCCCCGCCCTTGACGGTGTCGAAGGTGTGCCACTCCCAGGAGTCCTCCTCGACGTTCGCGAGCGCCGCCGCCATGCCGCCCTGCGCCGCGCCGGTGTGGGAGCGGGTGGGGTACAGCTTGGAGATCACCGCGGTCTTCGCGCCGGGGCCGGCCTCGATGGCCGCGCGCATGCCGGCGCCGCCGGCGCCGACGATCACGATGTCGAACTGGTGGTAGTGCACGCCGTCACGGACGACGGAATCCTGCGTATCGGTAGTCACTTCTCGTATGCCTTCTTCTCTCAGTTGCCCAGCGACTGGCAGGTCTCCCACAGCGTGCTCGACTCGGTCACTCCGAGGCACGGGTCGAACGTGAAGACGACCAGGGTGCCGAGGAGGATGAGGAGTCCGGCCGCGAGGCCGAGCGCCCAGACGAGCGCCTTGCGCGCGGTGGCGTTCGTGACGTAGTCGTTCACGATCGTGCGCATGCCGTTGGAGCCGTGGATCAGCGCGAGCCACAGCATGATGACGTCCCACCACTGCCAGAACGGCGTGGCGAACTTTCCGGCGATGAAGGCGAAGTCCAGGGCGTGGATGCCTTCGCCCACCATCAGGTTCACGAAGAGGTGGCCGAAGATCAGCACGACGAGCACGACGCCCGACGCACGCATGAAGATCCAGCCCCACTTCTCGAGGTTGACCCCGCGGCGGCGGCGCGCCGGGGCGGCGATGGTCTGCGCGGTCATCAGTGACCCCCTCCCGTGAAGCCGGCGAAGGCCAGCATGAGGTGGCGCGGCACGAAGCCCGCCATGATGACGACCCAGACGGCGAGGACGCCCCAGAAGAGCTGGCGCTGGTAGCGCGCGCCCTTCGACCAGAAGTCGACGGCGATGATGCGGAGACCGTTCATGGCGTGGAACACGATGGCCGCGACGAGCACGACCTCTCCGACCGCCATGACGGGGTTCTTGTACGTGCCGATGACGGCGTTGTACGCCTCGGGAGAGACCCTGATGAGCGCCGTGTCGAGCACGTGCACCAACAGGAAGAAGAAGATGGCGACTCCGGTGATGCGGTGAAGCACCCACGACCACATGCCTTCGCGTCCCCGGTAGAGGGTGCCGCGGGGGGTCTTGGAAGTGGTTTCCGAAATCGACGGTGTCAAGCGAGCGCTCGTGGACACGGTCGTCCTCCCTGGATCGATGTGCGTCGGTCGCATGCCGCCAGGCACGCCCGATCGGGTTCCATCCTATTCCCGTCCGCGAGGGGGAGGCGACGAAGGGGACCCTAACCGTCGGCGTACGGCGCGCGCGTCGACGACGGCGGCGTCCGACCGCGGATGCGCAGGGCGCCGGGGCTACGCTGGCGGCATGACGGAACCGATCGACGACTTCTACGCCGTGATCCCCGCCGGCGGCATCGGCAGCAGGCTCTGGCCCCTGTCGCGTGCCGACGCGCCCAAGTTCCTGCACGACCTGACCGGGTCCGGTCACTCGCTGCTGCGCGACACCTGGGACCGCCTCCTCCCGCTCGCGGGGCCCGACCGGATCGCCGTGGTGACCGGGCGTGCGCACCGCGCGGCCGTCGAGGAGCAGCTGCCGGGCATCGCCGACCTCAACGTCTTCCTCGAGTCGGAGCCGCGGGAGTCGGCTGCCGCGATCGGCCTGGCGGCGGCGGTGCTGCACCGCCGCGATCCCGACGTCATCATCGGCTCCTTCAGCGCCGATCACGTGATCCGCGGCACCCGGGTGTTCGAGTTCGCCGTGCGGGATGCGGTGGAGGTGGCCCGCGAGGGGTACATCTGCACCATCGGCATCTCTCCCACGGAGCCGGCCGTCGGGTTCGGCTACATCAAGATGGGCCCGGAGCTCGTCGTCGACGGTGCCCGCGAGGCCGCCCTCGTGGAGAGCTTCGTCGAGAAGCCCGACCTCGACACGGCGCGCGCCTACCTCGCCGCGCGCGGCTACCTCTGGAACGCGGGCATGTTCATCGCCAAGGCGGGGGTGCTGCTCGACGAGCTCGCCGCCAACGAGCCCGAGCTGCACGCCGGCCTCCTCGAGCTCGCCGAGGCCTGGGACGACCGCGAGCGGCGGGGCCCCGCCGTCGACCGCATCTGGCCGCGCCTGAAGAAGATCGCGATCGACTACGCCGTGGCCGAGCCCGCCGCTCGCCGCGGCAGACTCGCCGTGGTGCCCGGCCACTTCGACTGGGACGACGTGGGCGACTTCGCGTCGCTGACCAAGCTCATCACCAACGGCCGCAAGAACGACCTCGCGGTGCTCGGCCCGAAGGCCCGCGTGCTGTCGGATGCCGCGAGCGGCATCCTCGTCAGCCAGACCTCCCGGGTGATCAGCCTGGTCGGGGTGAAGGACATCGTGGTGGTCGACACGCCAGACGCACTGCTGGTCACGACGGTGGAGCACGCCCAGCGGGTGAAGGGCGTCGTGGAGTCGCTCAAACTCACGGGACGGGGCGATGTGCTCTGATGAGCACGGTGGCGTGCTCATCGGCGGCCCAGGTTTCGAGTTTGTAAAGATTCACTCACCCGAGGGCCGCCGGTATACGGATTGCGCGAAACACTGGGTAACTTTGATCGATCCGCGAGGGACGCGGTTCCGTTCAGGGAGGCACTGAGTTGACCATCTCCACCACCAAGAAGCTTCTCGGCGCGACGGTCGCCGCGGGCGTCGTCTTCGCTCTGGCCGGCTGCGGCCAGGCACCCGCCGAATCGGGCGGCGACGGCGGCGGCGAGGCTGCATCCGACTTCCTCCCCTGCCTCGTCTCCGACGCCGGCGGCTGGAACGACAAGTCGTTCAACCAGTCCGCCAAGGAGGGCATGGACCGCGCCGCCGACAGCCTCGGCGTGAAGCCGCTCGAGTTCGAGTCGGCCAACGACAACGACTACGCGCCCAACCTCGAGACCGCGGTCTCCGAGGGCTGCTCGCTCATCGTCTCGGTCGGCTTCAAGCTCTCGGCCGCCACGGTCGAGTCGGCCCTCGCCAACCCGGAGATCGACTACGCGATCATCGACGACTGGGCGGACAACGACTTCGACGGCAAGGTCGACGCGCCCAACATCAAGCCCCTCGTCTTCGACACGGCCCAGGCCGCCTACCTCGGCGGATACGCCGCGGCCGGCTGGTCGGCGCAGAGCGGTGTGAACAAGGTCGGCACCTTCGGCGGCATGCAGATCCCGTCGGTCGCCGTGTTCATGGACGGCTTCGCGCTCGGCGTCGACAAGTACAACGAGGACAAGTCGGCCGCGGTCGAGGTCTTCGGCTGGGACGTCGCCTCGCAGAAGGGCTCCTTCACGGGCGGCTTCGACGCGAACGACACCGCCAAGCAGACCGCTCAGGGCGTGCTCGACCAGGGCGTCGACGTGATCCTCCCCGTCGGTGGACCCATCTACCAGAGCGCTGCCGCGGCCATCGCCGACAGCGGCAAGGACACGCTGCTCGTCGGTGTCGACAGCGACCTCGCCGTCGCCGACGAGTCGGTCAGCGACGTCACGCTGTTCTCGATCATGAAGGCCATCGACGTCGCCGTCGAGGACGCCACGATGGCGGCCTCCGAGGGCGAGTTCGACCCGGCCCCCTACGTCGGCACGCTCGAGAACGAGGGCGTCAAGCTCTCCGGCTTCGGCGACTTCGAGGGCGACCTGCCCGAGGGCCTGATGGACGAGCTCATGGCGCTGCAGGAGCAGATCATCGCCGGTGACATCACGGTGGAGTCCCCGAACTCGCCGAGCGCTCAGCAGTAACGACATCGTTCCACGCACGGGGCGAGTGGCAGCACGACCGCCACTCGCCCCGTGCCGTGGGCGGACCCCTGATCTTCCCGCGCGCGCACGACGCCGTGCCCGCGCCCGCTCCTCCTCGAACACCTCCGGATAAGGTGCAGATATGAAGCTCGAACTCCGCGGCATCACCAAGCGCTTCGGCAGCCTCGTGGCCAACGACCACATCGACCTGGTCGTCGAACCCGGCCAGATCCACGCACTGCTCGGCGAGAACGGTGCGGGCAAATCCACCCTCATGAACGTCCTCTACGGTCTCTACCAGGCCGATGAGGGGGAGATCCTCCTGGACGACGCCGTCCAGCGTTTCCGCGGCCCCGGCGACGCGATGGCCGCCGGCATCGGCATGGTCCACCAGCACTTCATGCTCGTCCCCGTCTTCACCGTCGCCGAGAACGTCATGCTCGGCCACGAGCAGACCAAGGGCGCCGGCCGGCTCGACATCGCCAAGGCACGAGAGCACGTGCGCGCGGTCGCCGCCCGCTTCGGCTTCGACATCGATCCCGACGCCGTCGTCGGCGACCTCCCCGTCGGCGTGCAGCAGCGCGTCGAGATCATCAAGGCGCTCTCGCGCGACGCCAAGGTGCTCGTGTTCGACGAGCCCACCGCGGTGCTCACGCCGCAGGAGACCGACGAGCTCATGAGCATCATGCGCCAGCTGCGCGCAGAGGGCACGGCCATCGTGTTCATCACGCACAAGCTGCGCGAGGTCCGCGAGGTCGCCGACAAGATCACCATCGTCCGCCTGGGCCGCATCGTCGGCGAGGCGTCGCCGACCGCCAGCAACTCCGAGCTCGCGTCCCTGATGGTGGGACGCGCCGTCGAGCTCACCGTGCACAAGGAGGCCCCGCGCCTCGGCGACGGCGGCCTCACCGTGTCGGGGCTGCGCGTGCTCACCCCGACGGGCGCCATCGTCGTCGACGGTGTCGACTTCGCGGTGCGCCCCGGCGAGGTGCTCGCCATCGCGGGCGTGCAGGGCAACGGCCAGACCGAGCTCGTCGAGGCCATCGTCGGCCTCGCCCCCCGGGTGGAGGGGTCGATCGTGCTCGACGGCACCGAGCTCGTCGGCCGCAGCGTGCGGTCGATCCTCGACGCCGGCGTGGGCTTCGTGCCCGAGGACCGCAACGAGGACGGCCTGGTCGGGGGCTTCTCGGTCGCCGAGAACCTCATCCTCGACCGATCCGACGACGCGGCGTTCAGCCGCGGCGGCACGATCCGCCGCGCCGCGCTCGAGGAGTTCGCCGAGCAGCGGATCGCCGAGTACGACATCCGCACCCAGGGACCGCACACCCCCGCGGGCACGCTCTCCGGCGGCAACCAGCAGAAGGTGGTCATCGCCCGGGAGATGAGCCGCGAGCTGCGACTGCTCGTCGCCGCGCAGCCGACCCGCGGCGTCGACGTGGGCTCGATCGAGTTCATCCACAAGCGCATCATCGAGACGCGCGATGCGGGCATCCCCGTCGTCGTCGTGTCGACCGAGCTCGACGAGGTCGCAGCTCTCGCCGACCGCATCGCGGTCATGTACCGAGGAACCATCGTCGGCATCGTGCCCGGCGACACCCCGCGCGAGACGCTCGGGCTCATGATGGCGGGCGCCGCCGAGGGAGAGGTGGCCGCATGAGCGGGACGACGCCGGGAGCGGACGAGACGACCACGGGCCTTCCCGCCGAGCAGCTTCCCCGGGCGACCGGACCGCTGACCGGTGATGTGCCCCCCGCCCCGCGCGGGAACGTGATCCTCAAGGAGATCCTGCGGGGGAGCGCCGTGTCGACGGTGCTCGCCGTCTTCCTCGCGCTCGTCGTGGGCGGCATCCTCATCGCGTTCACGAACGAAGACGTGCAGAAGACCTCCGGGTACTTCTTCGCCCGTCCGGGCGACATGCTCGCGGCGGCCTGGAACGCCGTCTACAACGGCTACGAGGCGCTCTTCCGCGGAGCGATCTTCAACGCCCGCGGTGCCGACTTCGCCGCGCAGATCCGTCCGCTGACGAACACCCTCGGCTTCGCGGCCCCGCTGATCGCCGCGGGCCTCGGCGTGGCGCTGGCCTTCCGCGTCGGCCTGTTCAACATCGGTGCGCGCGGCCAGATGCTCTTCGGCGTCGGCATCGCCGGTCTCCTCACGTTCGGGCTGGAGCTGCCGATCTGGCTGCACATCCCCGTGACCCTCATCGCCGGCATCGCCGGAGGCGCGCTGTGGGGCGCGATCGCCGGCCTGCTCAAGGCCCGGACCGGCGCGCACGAGGTGATCCTCACGATCATGCTCAACTACGTCGCCTACTACCTGCTGCTGTGGATGATCCGCACCCCCGGACTCCTGCAGAAGCCGGGCACCAACCAGGCGCTCGGTTCCGCGACCCCTGAGACCGCGCAGTTCCCCGAGCTGCTCGGCCCGAAGTTCCCGCTCCTCGACCTCGGCTTCGTGCTCGTGATCGTGGCGACGCTGTTCGTGTGGTGGCTCATCGAGCGCTCGTCGCTCGGTCTGCGCATGCGCGCGGTGGGGGAGAACCCGCACGCCGCGCGCGCCGCGGGCATCAGCGTGCAGCGCGTCTACGTGTACGCCATGCTCCTCGCCGGCGGCCTCGCGGGCCTCGCGGGCATGAACCAGCTGCAGGGGGCCGTGACCACCGGCATCACCGAGACGATCGACGCCGGCATCGGCTTCGACGCGATCACGGTGGCGCTGCTCGGGCGCAGCCGCGCCTGGGGCACGTTCGCCGCCGGCATCCTGTTCGGCGCGCTGAAGGCGGGCTCGTTCTCGATGCAGGCGCAGGACATCCCGGTCGACATCGTGCTCGTGGTGCAGTCGCTCGTGGTGCTCTTCATCGCCGCGCCGCCGCTGCTGCGCGCCGTGTTCTTCCTGCCCAAGTCCGATGCTGAGAAGGCCGCCAAGGCGAGAGCCAAGGCCGCGAAGAAGGCGGTGGCCGCATGATGTCGCTCGTTCAGACCGAAGCCGCAGACGGCACGGTGCAGCTGGCCACGGTGCGCGAGCGTCGCCTCAAGGCGCCCATCGTGCTCGCCGCCGCGACCGTGCTGCTGGCGCTGCTCGTGCTCCTCGTGCCGCGATCGGGCACGAGCACCTTCCGGCTCGGGGACTCGTCGCAGGCGTTCCAGCTCCCCGACATCGCCCTGCCGACCTCCGTCACCATCTGGGTGGTCATCGGCCTCCTCGTGGTGCTCGTCGTCGCCGCGTTCCTCCGCGCCTGGACGTACCGTCCGGCGTCGCTGTGGCTCGTCGCCGGCTTCGGCGGCCTGGCGATCTTCGCCTTCCTGGTGTGGGCGGGCGCCGGCGGACTCGTGCCGGTCACCAGCCTGCTCTTCGGGGCCGTGTCGCTCTCGGTGCCGCTGGTCTTCGGTGCCCTCGGCGGCGTGATCGGCGAGCGCGCGGGTGTGGTCAACGTCGCCATCGAGGGGCAGCTGCTGCTGGGCGCCTTCTCGGCGGCCGTGCTGTCGAGCATCACCGGCAACCCGTTCGTCGGGCTCCTCGGCGCGATGATCGGCGGCGTGCTCGTCTCGAGCGTGCTCGCCGCGTTCGCGATCAAGTACCTCGTCGAGCAGGTCATCGTCGGCGTGGTGCTCAACGTGCTCGTCAGCGGCCTCACCGGCTTCCTCTACGGGGCGCTCCTCGCGCCCAACGAGGCGGCGCTGAACTCGCCGGTGCGCTTCACCCGCATCGAGATCCCGCTGCTCAGCGACATCCCGATCCTCGGACCGGTGCTCTTCAACCAGACGTTCATCGTCTACCTCATGTTCGTCACCGTCGCCGTGGTGGCCTGGGGCCTGTACCGCACGAAGTGGGGTCTGCGTCTGCGCGCCGTCGGCGAGCACCCGCAGGCCGCCGACACCGTGGGCATCAAGGTGAACGCGACGCGGTTCTGGAACGTGCTGCTCGCGGGTGCCATCGCCGGCATCGGCGGGGCGTACTTCACGCTCGTCTCGGTGCCGCAGTTCGGCAAGGACATGACGGCCGGCCTCGGCTTCATCGCCCTCGCCGCGGTCATCTTCGGCCGGTGGGACCCGATCCGCGCCACGCTCGCGGCGCTGCTGTTCGGCTTCGCCACCAACCTCCAGAACCTGCTGTCGATCCTGAAGACCCCGATCCCCGGCGAGTTCATGCTCATGCTGCCGTACGTGGTGACCCTGCTCGCGGTGGCCGGTTTCGCCGGCCAGATCCGCGGTCCGGCCGCCAGCGGCAAGCCGTACGTCAAGTCCTGACCCGAGGAGTCCGAACCACATGACAGACATCGACTGGGACGAGCTGCGCCAGGTCGCCACCGCCGCCATGGAACGCGCATACGCGCCCTACTCGCGGTACCGCGTGGGCGCGGCCGCGCTCGTGGGGGACGGCCGCATCGTGGCCGGCTGCAACGTGGAGAACGCCTCGTACGGCGTGACGCTGTGCGCGGAGTGCGCCCTCGTCGGCGACCTGCACATGTCCGGCGGCGGCCAACTGGTCGCCTTCGTCTGCGTCAACAACGACGGGCAGACCATCATGCCGTGCGGCCGCTGCCGTCAGCTGCTCTTCGAGCACGCCATGCCCGGCATGCTGCTGGAGACGGTCTCCGGCATCCGCACCATCGACGAGGTGCTGCCCGACGCGTTCGGGCCGCGCGACCTGGAGGACGCCCGATGAGCATCGAACCCTTCGACGCGGTCGACGTGATCCGCGCCAAGCGCGACGGCGGGGCGGTGCCCGAGCCGGCGCTGCGCTGGATGGTCGACGCCTACACGCGCGGCTACGTCTCGGACGCCCAGATGGCCTCGTTCGCGATGGCGGTCTTCCAGCGCGGGATGGAGCGCGACGAGATCCGCGTGCTCACCGACGCGATGATCGCCTCGGGGGAGCGGATGAGCTTCGCGGCCCTCGGCAAGCGGACCGTCGACAAGCACTCCACCGGCGGTGTCGGCGACAAGATCACGCTGCCCCTGGCACCGCTGGTCGCCGTGTTCGGCGTGGCCGTGCCGCAGCTCAGCGGCCGCGGTCTCGGTCACACGGGCGGCACCCTCGACAAGCTCGAGTCGATTCCCGGATGGCGGGCGGCGTTGAGCAACGAGGAGATGTTCGCGCAGATGCAGAGCGACGTGGGCGCCGTGATCTGCGCCGCCGGCTCCGGCCTCGCCCCGGCCGACAAGAAGCTCTACGCCCTGCGCGACGTGACCGGCACGGTCGAGGCCATCCCGCTGATCGCCTCGAGCATCATGTCGAAGAAGATCGCCGAGGGCACGGACGCCCTCGTGCTCGACGTCAAGTTCGGGTCGGGAGCGTTCATGCAGGACATCGACCGCGCGCGTGAGCTGGCGCGGACGATGGTCGCGCTCGGCACGGACTCCGGCGTCGCGACGACGGCGCTGCTCACCGACATGAATGTCCCCCTCGGCCGCGCGATCGGCAACGCCAACGAGGTGCGCGAGTCGGTCGAGGTGCTCGCCGGCGGCGGGCCCGCCGATGTGCGCGAGCTGACCGTCGCGCTGGCGCGGGAGATGCTCGCCCTCGCCGGACAGCCGGATGCCGACGTGGAGGCCGCGCTCGACGACGGCCGCGCGATGGACC
>DAMDKH010000030.1:14601-15049 GCA_032099965.1 Microbacterium sp. | reverse complement strand
AGCGAAATTCCTTGTCGGGTAAGTTCCGACCTGCACGAATGGCGTAACGACTTCCCAACTGTCTCAACCGCGAACTCGGCGAAATTGCATTACGAGTAAAGATGCTCGTTACGCGCAGCAGGACGGAAAGACCCCGTGACCTTTACTACAGCTTGGTATTGGTGTTCGGTGTGGCTTGTGTAGGATAGGTGGGAGACTTTGAAGCATGGACGCCAGTTCATGTGGAGTCATTGTTGAAATACCACTCTGGTCACTCTGGATATCTAACTTCGAACCGTAATCCGGTTCAGGGACAGTGCCTGGTGGGTAGTTTAACTGGGGCGGTTGCCTCCCAAAAAGTAACGGAGGCGCCCAAAGGTTCCCTCAACCTGGTTGGCAATCAGGTGTCGAGTGTAAGTGCACAAGGGAGCTTGACTGTGAGACTGACAGGTCGAGCAGGGACGAAAGT
>DAMDKH010000030.1:13061-14502 GCA_032099965.1 Microbacterium sp. | reverse complement strand
GCGAGCTGGGTTTAGAACGTCGTGAGACAGTTCGGTCCCTATCCGCTGCGCGCGTAGGAAGTTTGAGAGGATCTGACCCTAGTACGAGAGGACCGGGTTGGACGAACCTCTGGTGTGTCAGTTGTTCCGCCAGGAGCACCGCTGATTAGCTACGTTCGGGATGGATAACCGCTGAAAGCATCTAAGCGGGAAGCCGGCCTCAAGATGAGACTTCCATACCTTCGGGTGAGAGGCTCCCAGCCAGACTACTGGGTTGATAGGCCAGATGTGGAAGCACGGTAACGTGTGCAGCTGACTGGTACTAATAAGCCGATGACTTGATAACACACCGTTCGTTGGTGCTTGCGTCCACTGAGTGGTTCTCGATGTACGGTCGAGAACCGCATAACAACAATGACTTTGTTATGTGTTTGATTGAAACATCAATAGTGTTTCGGCGGCCATAGCGTGAGGGAAACGCCCGGTTACATTCCGAACCCGGAAGCTAAGCCTCACAGCGCCGATGGTACTGCAGGGGGGACCCTGTGGGAGAGTAGGACACCGCCGGACTTCTTTTAAGTAAAATGGCCACCCAATGCTGGGTGGCCATTTTGCGTTTACAGGACAGGAGTCACCATGCCGGAAGAAGAAGAGCGTCGCCCCCGTCGCGACGACAACCGATCGCGCGACCAGCGCCCTTCCGGCGACCGTCCGCGTTACCGCGACAGTGCGCCTCGGCGTGATGCCGGCGGCTCCGGCCGTGATGGTGGTGCGCCGCGTCGCGAGGGTGGCTACAACCGTGACGGTGGAGCGCCCCGCCGCGAGGGCGGCTACACCCGTGATGGTGGTGCGCCGCGTCGCGAAGGTGGCTACAACCGTGACGGTGGTGCCCCGCGTCGCGAAGGTGGCTACAACCGTGACGGTGCTGCTCCGCGTCGCGAGGGCGGATACACCCGTGACGGTGGAGCGCCCCGCCGCGAGGGCGGCTACAACCGTGACGGTGGAGCGCCCCGCCGCGAGGGCGGGTACAGCCGTGATGGTGGTGCCCCGCGTCGCGAGGGTGGCTACAACCGTGACGGTGGTGCGCCGCGTCGCGAAGGTGGCTACAACCGTGATGGTGGTGCGCCGCGTCGCGAGGGTGGCTACAACCGTGACGGTGCTGCTCCGCGTCGCGAAGGTGGCTACAGCCGTGACGGTGGAGCGCCCCGCCGCGAGGGTGGCTACAACCGTGACGGTGGAGCGCCCCGCCGTGAGGGTGGCTACAACCGTGATGGTGGAGCGCCCCGCCGCGAGGGTGGGTACAACCGTGACGGTGGTGCCCCGCGTCGTGAAGGTGGGTACAACCGTGACGGTGGTGCGCCCCGACGCGAGGGCGGGTACAACCGTGATGGTGGTGCTCCGCGTCGTGAGGGTGGGTACAACCGTGACGGTGGTGCCCCGCGTCGTGAAGGTGGGTACAACC
>DAMDKH010000030.1:0-12961 GCA_032099965.1 Microbacterium sp. | reverse complement strand
ACCGTGACGGTGGTGCCCCGCGTCGTGAAGGTGGGTACAACCGTGACGGTGGTGCCCTCCGCCGTGAAGGTGGGTACAACCGAGACGGTGGTGCCCCGCGTCGCGAGGGCGGGTACAACCGTGACGGCGAGACGCGCGGTCGTTCGTTCCCGCAACGCGGGGGAGCGGGGCGGGAGCGTCCGGTCCAGGCGGCCAACGAGCGCGAGCGCATCGAGGAGCCGCAGATTCCCGACGAGGTCACCGCTCGTGATCTCCCGGGTGCAGCTCGCAATGAGCTGAAGACGCTCAGCAAGGAGAACGCGGAGCACGTCGCGCGTCACCTCGTGATGGCATCCCGTCTCATCGACGAGGATCCGGAACTGGCGCATAAGCATGCTCTCGCGGCTTCGCGTCGTGCTGGCCGCATCGCGATCGTGCGCGAGACGCTCGGTATCACCGCTTACGCGACGGAAGACTTCGCCTTGGCACTCCGCGAGCTGCGCACATATCGTCGCATCTCCGGCAAGGACGATCAGATCGCTCTGATGGTCGACAGCGAGCGTGGCATCGGGCGACCGGATCGCGCTCTCGAGACCGGCCGCGCCGTCGACCGTTCTGCGCTGTCGACGGGGGAGCGCGTCGCGCTCGCGATCGCGATGTCGGGGGCGCGCCTCGACCAGGGCGACCTCGAACTCGCGCTCGGTGAACTCGAGATCCCGGAGCTCGATCCCGACCGGGCGTTCGAATGGAGCCCGGCGCTCTTCGCTGCACGAGCCGCCGTCCTGGAGGACCTCGGCCGCTCGGAGGAGGCCGCCTTCTGGGCGCGCCGCTCTGACGTGGCAGCTGAGGCACTCGGCCTCGACGGGGCCGGGGACGAGGAGATCGTCGTCGAAGACGGTCTCATCGACGACGAGGACTTTGCGGACGACGACGCACAGGTCGCTTCGGATGAGCCCTCCACTCACGCGGATGGGTCCGAAGCGACGGACGACTCCGACGAGACGGATGACTCCGAAAACGCGGGCGAAGGCGAGACGGAGCCCACGGTGGAAGACGAGGTCCGCGAACTCCTGGGCGAGGACGGATCCGATGAATCGGAACAGTCCGCGCCGCCGACCGACACCGATGCTCCCGCCGACGGCACCGGTGGCGAAGGTTCGCACCCGGAACGCTGATGGCTCTGTTCTCACGCAAGCGCACGGTGGCGACTCCGCTCGACGGCGTCGACACCGTGCTCGCAGACCTCGACGGCGTCGTATACGCGGGGCCGGGTGCCCTTCCTCATGCTGTGGAGAGCTTGAACACCGCAGCGGAGACCCGTCGTCTGGGGTACATCACGAACAATGCGTCCCGCACGGATGCATCCGTGGCGGAACATCTCACGAGTCTCGGGCTGCACGTCGAGCCGCAGGACGTCGTGACGAGCCCGCAGGCCGCGATGCGCCTGCTCGCCGGGATCGTCCCCCCGCCGGCGACGATCCTCGTGGTGGGCGGCGACGGCCTCGTCGACGAACTCGGCAAGGCCGGGTACACGGTGACGCGCAGTGCGCTCGACGAGCCCCGTGCCGTGGTGCAGGGCTTCGCTCCCGAGGTCGCCTGGACGGATCTGGCCGAGGCGTCGTTCGCCCTGCAGCTGCCGGAGGAAGAAGGCGGCATCCCCTGGATCGCCACCAACACCGACTGGACCATTCCGCGAGAGCGGGGCGTGGCCCCCGGGAACGGGACCCTGGTGTCGGCCGTGCACACTGCCGTCGGACGGCTTGCCACGGTGGCCGGCAAGCCGGAGAAGCCGATCTTCGAGGAGGCGCTCGCCCGATTCGGGGCTCGCAAAGCCCTGTTCATCGGCGACCGTCTCGACACGGACATCCTCGGAGCCTGCCGAGCGGGCATCGACTCGGCGCTCGTGCTCACGGGAATCGATCGCCCGAAGCACGTGCTCGCGGCTCCCGAAGGATCTCGGCCGACCTACGTTCTCAGCGACCTGCGCGAGCTGCATCAGCCCTACCCGGAGGCCGTCGCGCGCGACGGAGCCTTCCACGTGAACGGTGCCGCCGTGCGCGTGCGGGGCGCGGATGTCGAGATCCTGGCGGAATCGGACTCGCAGATCGACCTGCTGCGTGCCGGTGCGGCCGCCATCTGGGCGTCCGGAACGCCGGTGTTCGTGCTGCGCGTGCCGGAGCGTCTGTACGAGGATCCGTTCCATCGGCCCTGACCCGGCGAGGCGACATCGCGGCGGTCTCGCCGCGGCGCGCACGGGGGCGTCGGAGGCGCCGCGTACAGTAGAGACGTGAGCGACCAGACGAGCAGCAGCACGCCGACGGACGGTCTCTGGAGCCGTCTCCGGCTGATCGAAGGTCAACCCCTCGCGGCGCGCGCCGACGCGTATTCGGCGCTGCATGACGACCTCGCGCGCCGTCTCGACGGCGGCGGACGCCTCGACCAGCGCGACACCACGACACCGCGATGACGCGTCTCGACGCCGAACTCGCCGCGCGCGGTCTCGCCCGCTCGCGCACCCACGCTGCGACGCTCATCTCCGACGGTCTGGTGTCGGTGGACGGCCGCCCCGTGGTGAAGCCGTCGACGGCCGTGGGCGACACGGCGGACATCGTCGTCGCGGGGGCCGACCACTACGTCGGACGGGCGGCCCACAAACTGCTGGCCGCCCTCGACGCCTTCGACGCGCCGGTCGAGGGACGACTCGCGCTCGACATGGGAGCGTCGACCGGCGGATTCACGCAGGTGCTTCGCGAGCGCGGTGCTCGACGCGTGCTCGCGGTCGACGTGGGCCACGGTCAGCTCGCCCCCGCGATCGCCGCCGACCCCGGCGTGCGGTCGGTCGAAGGCTTCAACGTCCGTCACATGACCCCGCAGAGCCTCGCCGAGGCCACCGGCGAGGACGCGGCGCCGCAACTGATCGTCGGCGATCTCTCGTTCATCTCCCTGGAACTGGTGCTTCCCGCGGTCGTCGCCGTCGCCGACCCCGACGCCGACGTGGTCCTGCTCGTCAAGCCGCAGTTCGAGGTCGGCCGCACGGCCGTGCGCGGCGGATTGGTCACCGATCCCGCCACCCGCGCCGACGCGGTGGCCCGGGTCGTCTGGAGCGCGTGGGACGCAGGACTGGGGATGCTCGGCATCGTGCCCTCCCCACTTCCGGGGACGCACGGCAATTCCGAGTTCCTGGTGCATCTCGCGCCGGGGCGGGGGAGCAATCCGACAGAATGGTTGGACCGCATCAACGCAGTGGCCGGAGGACGATGAACGAGCGCAACATCCTTGTCGTCGCGCATGCCGGACGCACGGAGACGGTGGCAGCAGCCCGACGGGTCGTCGAGGCTCTGCGAGCCGCGGGGGCACGCCCCGTCCTCGCGTCGATCGACCGGGCGGAGCTCGGCGCGGTCGACGGGTTCTTCGCCGACGTCGACGTGCTCGGTGAGACCGTCGATCCCGACGCACTCGAGCTCGCGATCGTCCTCGGCGGCGACGGCACCATCCTGCGTGCGGCCGAGCTGGTGCGCGACGCCGGCGCCCCGGTGCTCGGCATCAACATGGGCCATGTCGGCTTCCTCGCCGAGATAGACCCCGATGACATGGACGACGCGATGCGGCGGGTGATCGAGCGGGACTACGACGTCGAGGAGCGTCTCGCGCTGTCCGTGCGCGTCAAGGATTCTCGGGGCGTCGTCGTCTACGAGACGTGGGCGCTCAACGAGGCCACGGTCGAGAAGGCCAGCCGCGAGCGCATGATCGAGGTCGTGCTCGAGATCGACGGGCGCCCGCTGTCGAGCTTCGGATGCGATGGCATGGTGGTCTCGACACCCACCGGATCGACGGCATACAACTTCTCCGCCGGAGGGCCGGTCATCTGGCCCAGTGTGGAGGCCATCGCCGTCGTCCCCCTCTCGGCGCACGCGCTGTTCGCCAAACCACTGGTCGTCAGTCCGGACGCCGCCGTCGCCATCGAGATGCTCGAGCGCACAGACGGCTCGGGCATCCTCTGGTGCGACGGCCGCCGATCCCACGACCTCCCGCCCGGTGCGCGCGTTGTCGTGCGTCGCTCCTCGCGGCCGGTCCGGCTGGCGCGGCTGCATCCCACCGCCTTCACCAACCGTCTCGTGCGCAAGTTCCAGCTGCCCGTCGCCGGCTGGCGCGGCCAGGAACCGGGAGGTGCCGCGTGATCGAGGAGATGCGGATGCGCGGGCTCGGCGTGATCGACGACGCCGTGCTTCCCCTCGGCGCCGGGTTCACCGCGATCACCGGCGAGACCGGCGCCGGCAAGACGATGGTGGTCACCGGACTGGGGCTGCTGCTGGGCCAGCGCGCGGATTCGGGCGCGGTGCGATCGGGTGCGGCGCAGGCGTCGGTGGCCGGAGTCTGGGTCGTGCCGGACCAGGGCCCGGTCGCCCAGATCGTCGCGGATGCCGGGGGAGAACTGGAGCCGATCGACGCGGAGCGCGCGGAGCTGTACGTCTCGCGCACGCTGAGTGCGGAAGGACGCAGTCGAGCGAGCGTCGGCGGACGCGCCGCCCCGGCAGGCGTGCTGTCCGCCCTCGCCGATGAGCTCGTCGTGGTCCACGGACAGTCGGAGCAGCTGCGTCTGCGTTCGGCCGCTGCACAGCGTGATGCTCTCGACCGTTTCGGCGGTGCGCCGGTCGCGGACGCGCTCGGCTCGTACACGAGCGCATTCGAGCGATGGCGTGCGCTGGACGCGCAGATCGCCGACATCACCGGGAATCGCGACCGCCGCGCAGAGGAGGCGGCCCGCCTCCGCGAGGCGCTCGCGCTCATCGAGGCGACCGCCCCGGAGCCGGGGGAGGACGAGCAGCTCACCGCCCGCGCTGAGCGCCTGGCGAATGCCGAAGAGCTGCGGATGGCGGCATCCCAGGCCCACGCCGTCCTCTCGAGCGACGAGGGCGAGCCGGATGCCTCCGCGCTGGTGGCGGAGGCCCGCCGCATCCTCGAGCGGGCATCCGACGCGACCCTCGTCGACGTGGCCGAAGGGCTGGCCGACGTCGGCTATCGCCTCGCGGATCTCGCCGGCACGCTGTCTGCCTACCTCGCCGATCTCGACGAGACCGGTCCGCACGAGCTCGCGGCGGTCGAGGAGCGTCGTGCCGCGTTGAGCACGCTCGTCCGCGCCCACGGGTCGCTGGAAGAAGCACTCGAACTCTGGCGCACCGGCTCGGAGCGGCTGGCCGAGCTCGATGACGACGACGAACGTCTCGATCGCTTGACCGCCGAACGCGATGAGGCCCGACAGCGGCTCGACGAGACGGCGGCCACGCTCACCGCGGTGCGGACCGAGGCCGCGTCGCGGCTCGGTGCGGCGGTCACCGACGAACTCCACGCGCTCGCGATGCCCGATGCCCGTCTGGAGGTCGTCGTGTCGCCCGGGGCGGAGTCGACGCACGGCCGCGACGACGTCGCCATCCTGCTCGCCCCGCACCCCGGCGCGGAGCCCCGCTCGGTCGCCAAGGGAGCATCCGGGGGAGAGCTGTCGCGCGTGATGCTCGCCATCGAGGTCGTGATCGCCGGAACCGACCCGGTGCCCACCTTCGTGTTCGACGAGGTCGACGCCGGCATCGGCGGGGCGGCGGCGATCGAGGTGGGGCGGCGACTCGCCCGGCTCGCCGAGACGTCGCAGGTCATCGCGGTGACCCACCTGGCCCAGGTGGCGGCATTCGCGAACAACCACCTCACCGTGGTGAAATCGCATGACGGGGCCGTCACGGCCTCGAGCGTGCGTCGTCTCGACGGCGAGGAGCGCGAGGCCGAGATGGCTCGTCTGCTCTCCGGACTCGCGGACTCCGATGCCGCTCTCACACACGCCCGTGAACTCCTCAGCCTCGGTGGCTGATCGAACTGTTAGGATAGAAGCCCGTGATGAACTCTTCTTCTGCGGGAACCAGTAACGGCACCACCAAGCACGTCTTTGTGACAGGCGGTGTCGTTTCGTCTCTGGGTAAGGGCCTGACGGCGGCAAGCCTCGGCAACCTCCTCACCGCCCGCGGCCTCCGCGTCGTGATGCAGAAGCTCGACCCGTATCTGAACGTCGATCCCGGCACCATGAACCCGTTCCAGCACGGCGAGGTCTTCGTGACCGACGACGGCGCCGAGACGGATCTCGACATCGGGCACTACGAGCGTTTCCTCGACATCAACCTGTCGCAGGCGGCCAACGTCACCACGGGACAGATCTACTCGCAGGTCATCGCCCGCGAGCGGCGCGGCGAGTACCTCGGCGACACCGTGCAGGTCATCCCGCACATCACCGACGAGATCAAGCGTCGCATGCGGTTGCAGGCCAGCGAGGAGCCCCGACCCGACGTCATCATCACCGAGGTCGGCGGCACGGTCGGCGACATCGAGTCGCAGCCCTTCCTCGAGGCCGCACGTCAGCTGCGCCACGAGCTCGGCCGCGACAGCGTCTTCTTCGTGCACGTCTCTCTCGTGCCCTTCATGGGTGCGTCGGGCGAGCAGAAGACCAAGCCCACCCAGCACTCGGTCGCCGCCCTCCGCCAGGTCGGCATCCAGCCCGACGCGTTGGTGCTCCGCAGCGATCGCCCGGTGAGCGAGAGTAACCGCAACAAGATCGCCCTGATGTGCGACGTCGACGTCGAGGGCGTCATCAACACCGTCGACCTGCCCAGCATCTACGACATCCCGTCGACCCTCAACGAGCAGGGTCTCGACTCCTACATCGTGCGCCGGCTCGGGCTCGACCAGAAGGCCGAAGAGGTGGACTGGACGCGATGGAGCCGGGTGCTCCACGCCGTGCACAACCCCAAGCACGAGGTGACGATCGGTCTCGTCGGCAAGTACATCGACCTCCCCGACGCGTACCTCTCCGTCACCGAAGCACTCAAGGCCGGCGGTTTCGCCCAAGAGACGAAGGTCAACATCCGCTGGATCCCCTCCGACCTGTGCGAGACGCCCGAGGGTGCTCGGGAGCAGCTCGCGCCGCTCGACGGCATCTGTGTGCCCGGTGGCTTCGGCATCCGCGGCATCGAGGGCAAGCTCGGCGCGCTGCGCTTCGCGCGTGAGCAGGGCATCCCCACGTTGGGGCTGTGCCTCGGCCTGCAGTGCATGGTCATCGAGTACGCCCGTCACGTCGCCGGCATCGAGGGCGCCTCGTCGAGCGAGTTCGACCCCGAGACCTCGGAGCCGGTCATCGCGACGATGGCCGAGCAGATCGAGATCCTCGACGGCGGCGATCTCGGCGGGACGATGCGTCTGGGTCTCTACCAGGCGGCGCTCGCGGAAGGATCGCTCGCCCGTGAGGTCTACGGCGCGGCGGAGGTCTCCGAGCGCCACCGGCACCGCTACGAGGTGAACAACGCCTACCGTGACCGTCTGTCGGAGGCCGGGCTGTGGTTCTCGGGCCTGAACCCCGAGCTCGACCTGGTGGAGTACGTCGAGCTGCCGCGCGATGTGCACCCGTACTACATCGCCACGCAGGCGCACCCCGAGCTGCGCTCGCGTCCGACCGACCCGCACCCGCTGTTCCGCGGACTGGTGGGCGCGGCCATCGAGCGTTCCCACGCGTCCGAGCTGTTCGAGGTCGACGCGGATGCCTGAACCCCGCGTCGAGTTCCACGACGAGCCCTTTGAACCCGAGGTGCTGCAGAGCGACCTCGTGTTCGAGGGTGCCGTGTGGGATGTGCGCGACGACCGCGTGCGCTACGGCGACGGTGAGATCCGGCGTCAGTACGTGGCGCACACGGGCGCCGTGGCGATCGTCGCCGTCGATGACGACGGCCGGGTGCTGCTGATCCAGCAGTACCGGCATCCGATCCGCCACCGTGACTGGGAGCTGCCGGCCGGCCTCCTCGACGTCGCGGGAGAGGAGCCGCTCGCCGCGGCGAAGCGCGAGCTGGCCGAGGAGGCCGATCTCGTCGCGGCCAACTGGGAGCCGCTCGTGTCGTCCTGGACGACTCCGGGGGGCAATGACGAGATCATCCACGTGTTCCTCGCCACTGGCCTCAGCGCGGCGGATACCGCTCACCCGCGAGTCGACGAGGAAGCGGACATCCGTGTCGCCTGGATGCCGCTCGCGGATGCCGTCGACGCGGTGCTCTCCGGGCGGATGCGCAACGGCATCCTCGGCATCGGCGTGATGGCGGCGACGCTGAGGACCCGACGCGAAGGCTGACGCATGCAGCTCGCTCGTGCCCTCGACGTGTACCTGCGCCATGTGACGATCGAACGCGGTCTGAGCGACCACACGATCGCCGCCTATCGCCGCGACCTCTCCGGATACCTGGAATGGCTGGCCGCGGAGGGCATCACGGAGACGGGGGAGATCTCGGCGGCTGTGGTCGGTCGATTCATCGCCGAGCGGTCGGCGGCCGTGCCCGCTCCGGCGGCGACCAGTCTCGCGCGCCTGCAGTCCTCCGTGCGCGGATGGCACCGCTTCCTCGCCCGAGAGGGCATCGAAACGGATGATCCGAGCGGGCGGCTTCGGCCGCCGAAGGCACCGCGCCGGTTGCCGAAGGCGCTGACCATCGACCAGGTGGAGCGTCTGCTCGCCGCGCCCTCGCCCGAGGAGCCGCTGGGCATCCGCGACCGCGCGTTGCTCGAGCTGCTCTATGCCACCGGCGCGCGGGTGTCGGAGGCCGTCGGACTCGACGTCGACGACCTGGCACACGGCGACGTGCTGCGTGTGCGCGGCAAGGGGGCGAAGGAGCGCATCGTGCCGATCGGGTCGTTCGCCCGGTCGGCGGTCGACGCATACCTCACCCGGGTGCGCCCGGGCTTGGCCGCGAACGGTCGCGCGTCGGCGAAGCTGTTCCTCGGGGCGAGGGGAGCGCCGTTGTCGAGACAGAGCGCCTGGCTCGTGATCCGATCGGCTGCCGAGCGCGCGCAGATCACGAAGGAGGTCTCCCCGCACACCCTGCGGCACTCCTTCGCGACTCATCTGCTGCAGGGCGGGGCGGACGTGCGGGTGGTGCAGGAGCTGCTCGGACACTCCTCGGTGGCGACGACGCAGATCTACACACACGTGTCCGTCGACACGCTCCGCGACATCTACGCGACCTCGCACCCTCGCGCGCGCTGAGAACCGGGCACCGCACGCATCGAGCCCGTCGCCGCGTTGCGTGGAGCGTGAGAGAGGGGCCGCCCGCTAGAATCGAGCGAGCACGAAGGAGCAGGAGAATCGGTGACTGAGAACGCGGGGAAGTCCAGGGCGAAGGCGAAGAAGGCCGTCGACACACCCATCGGACCCACCGGTCGCCCCTATCAGGGGTTCGCGACTCCCGCTCCGCTCTCCTCGCACGGCCCTGCCCGCATCATCGCGCTGTGCAACCAGAAGGGTGGCGTCGGCAAGACGACCACCTCCATCAACCTCGCCGCGGCTCTCGCCGAGTACGGGCGCAAGGTGCTCGCGGTCGACTTCGACCCGCAGGGCGCGCTGTCCGCCGGTCTCGGCATCCAGACCCACGACGTGCCCACGGTCTACGACCTGCTGCTCGACACCAAGCGCGACGCGCACGACGCGATCGTGCACTCCGGCGTACCGGGCCTCGACGTCATGCCCGCCAACATCGATCTCTCGGCCGCCGAGGTGCACCTCGTCAATGAAGTCGCCCGCGAGACGATCCTCGCCCGCGTGCTGCGACAGGTCGCCGGTGAATACGACGTCATCCTCATCGACTGCCAGCCGTCGCTCGGACTGCTGACCGTGAACGCGCTCACCGCCGCGCACGGCGTGCTCATCCCGCTCGAGTGCGAGTTCTTCGCCCTGCGCGGTGTGGCTCTGCTGATCGAGACGATCGACAAGGTGCGCGATCGACTCAACCCCTCCATCACCCTCGACGGGCTCCTCGCCACGATGTACGACCCGCGCACGCTGCACTCGCGCGAGGTTCTCGAGCGTGTGGTCGAGGCGTTCGGTGACGACGTGCTCGAGACCGTCATCGGTCGCACGGTGAAGTTCCCGGATGCGTCCGTGTCGGGTGTGCCCATCACCGAGTTCGCGCCGGAGCACGCCGCCGCGCAGGCGTACCTGCGACTGGCGCGGGAGCTGGTCGCCCGTGGCGCCGTCGCCTGAATCCGTCCGCGCGGTCGATCCTGTCAGCGCCGAGCCGGCGAGTGCCGGCGTCGTCGACGTCGAGTCGTCGCCCCAGCCTGCGGCGTCGACCGTCGCCGAGGACCCCTCGGCAACCGACCCCGGATTCCGGGTCTCGCTGTCGAACTTCGACGGTCCTTTCGATCTGCTCCTGACGCTCATCTCGAAGCACGAGATGGACATCACCGAGGTCTCGCTCAGCGCCGTGACCAATGAGTTCATCTCCTACCTCGGCGCCCTCGAGGGTGATGCGGAACTCGACCAGGCCTCCGAATTCCTCGTGGTGGCTGCGACGCTCCTCGACATGAAGGTCGCAGGCCTGCTGCCGCAGGGCGAACTGGTCGACGCCGAGGCGGTCGCGCTGCTCGAGGCGAGGGACCTCCTCTTCGCCCGCCTCCTCCAGTACCGCGCCTTCAAAGAGGTATCGGCCTGGTTCTCGCGCTGCCTGCAGCGGGAGGATCGCCGCCATGCCCGTGCCGTCCGGCTCGATGAGAAGCACCGGCGCAAGACCCCGGAACTCGCCTGGTCGCTCAGCGCCGACGACTTCGCGGCGATCGCGCTGCTCGCGTTCGCGCCCAAGGAGATCCCCCACGTCGGGCTCGACCATCTGCACGCGCCGCTGGTGAGCATCCGCGAGCAGGCGGCCATCGTCGTCACCATCCTGCGCGGCACCGAGGCGGTGAGTTTCCGCGAGCTCGTCGCGGGAGTCACCGAGCCGGGAATCGTCGTGGCGCGGTTCATCTCGGTGCTGGAGCTGTATCGACACGCGGCGCTCTCCTTCGAGCAACTGGAACCGCTCGGCGAGCTGACGCTGCGCTGGGCCGCCGACTCCTGGTCGGACGAGACGCTGGCGACCCTGGGAGCCGACTATGACCGATGACATGACCGACACCGTCGAGGCCGCGGCGGCGACCGAGCAGCCGCTCGCGGAGAGGATCGAGGCGATCCTCCTCATCATCGACGAGCCGATCGGCCTCGTGGCCCTCGCCGCGGCCGTCGGTGCGCCCGTCCCCGCGGTGCGCGAGACCGTGGCTGCGCTCGTCGACGACTACGACGGCCGCGGGGCCGGACCGCGTCGCGGCTTCGAGCTGCGCGAGGTGGGCGGCGGATGGCGGCTGTACGTGCGAGAAGACCATGACGACCTCGTCGCCGAGTTCGTCGGGGGCCAGGCGCCCGCCCGTCTGTCGCAGGCGGCTCTCGAGACGCTCGCCGTGATCGCCTACAAGCAGCCCGTCACGCGCAGCCAGGTGGCGTCGATCCGCGCGGTCAACGTCGATTCCGTCGTGCGCACGCTGCTGGCGCGCGGACTCATCACCGAGCTGTTCGCCGACGCCGAGACGGGTGCCATCAACTACGGCACCACCGATGCGCTGCTGCAGCACCTCGGCATCAACTCGATCGACGAGCTGCCCCCGATCTCCCCGTTGCTCGACGACGGGGCCGACGGGTTCGACGAAGGAGTGGTCCGATGAACACCGACCGCGCAGACCAGGAGGGAACCGGCCGGATGACCGAGAACACCAGCCCCGAGAACACGAGCCCCGAGAACACGAGCCCCGAGGGTGTGCGCCTGCAGAAGGTGTTGGCGGGAGCGGGCGTCGCCTCGCGCCGTGTGGTCGAGCAGTACATCGTCGAAGGACGCATCCGCGTGAACGGCGAGGTGGTCACCGAGCTCGGGCGCCGCATCGACCCCGAGACCGACCTCGTCGATGTCGACGGCACCGCGGTGCAGCTCGACGTGTCGAAGCGCTACGTGATGCTGAACAAACCGACCGGCGTCGTGAGCAGCATGCGCGATGAGAACGGCCGCCCGGATCTGCGCCGCTTCACCGAGCACTACGAGGAGCGCCTCTACAACGTGGGTCGTCTCGACGCCGAGACGAGCGGGCTGCTGATCCTCACGAACGACGGTGAGCTCGCGCACGTGCTCGCGCACCCCTCCTTCGGGGTGACCAAGGTGTACATCGCCAAGGTCGAGGGGACCGTGACGGCCCAGACCATCGCGAAGCTGACGAAGGGGATCGAGCTCGACGACGGTCCCATCGCCGCCGACAAGGCGCGCCTGCTCGACACCTCGCGCGGGTCGAGCCTGGTGGAGCTCACGCTGCACTCCGGACGCAACCGGATCGTGCGACGGATGCTCGCCGCGGTCGGGCATCCGGTGACGGAACTCGTGCGCCGGCAGTTCGGCCCGCTCCACCTGGGCACGCTCCCGGCGGGAAAGACCAGGGAACTGAGTAAAATCGAACTCGGCGCGCTGCTGACTCTGTCGCGCCGGGATTCCGGTGTCGCCGAGGCGCCAGGCGAGCAACAGGAGAATCAGTGACCGACACCACGAGCGCGTCCCGCGTGCGTCCGGCATCCGCCGTCGCACCGCGCGTCTCGGGGACCGTGCGGATCGTCGGCACCGGACTGCTCGGCGCCAGCGTCGGGCACGCGTTGCGGGCCAAGGGCGTCGACGTCGCCCTCACCGATGCCTCCCCGGCGCAGCTGCGCCTCGCCGTCGACTACGGCGCCGGCCGATTCGCCGAGGCCGACGACACGCCGGCGCTGATCGTCGTGGCGGTGCCGCCAGACGTCACGGCCGACGTCATCGAGGCCGAGCTCGCACGCTTCCCGGATGCCGTCGTCACCGACGTCGCGAGCGTGAAGCTCGAACCCTTTCGCGCGCTCCAGGCCCGCGGGGTCGACCTCTCCCGGTACATCGGGTCGCACCCGCTCGCCGGTCGTGAGCGCGGCGGGGCCATCTCCGCGCGGGCTGACCTCTTCATCGGGCGTCCGTGGGTGGTGTGCCGCGACGAGCAGACCAGCGCCGCCGACCTCGCCCTGGTCGAGGCGCTCGCCCTCGACGTCGGCGCGATGCCCCTCGAGATGACGCCGGAGGAGCACGATCGCTCCGTCGCCCTCACGTCG
>DAMDKH010000029.1:0-15445 GCA_032099965.1 Microbacterium sp. | reverse complement strand
GGGCGGTCGACGGGGTCGAGGCGGGCCTGCACGTGATCCCGCTGCGGCACCGGGGCAACGCCACGCAGTCCCCGGAAGAGGCTGCCGAGGTGGTGCGGCTCGTGCGCGACCTGGTCGGGCGTTCCTTCACCGACAACGATGCCGCGGCGACCGTACGCCCGCTGGAGCCGGCCGACATCATCGTGATCACGCCGTACAACGCGCAGCGCCAACTCGTGCACGATGCTCTCGCCGCCGCGGGGTTCCCCGAGGTCCCGGTGGGCACGGTCGACAACTTCCAGGGCAAGGAGGCGGTGGTGTCGATCACCTCCCTCGCGGCGTCGAGCGGCCGCGACGCCCCTCGGGGGCCGGAGTTCCTGCTGCTGCAGAACCGCCTCAACGTCGCGATCTCCCGGGCGCAGTGCGTCGCCTACCTCATCCATTCCCCCGCGCTGCTCGACGATCTGCCGCGCACGCCCGAGGGGGTCGCCCGTCTCAGTGCGTTCGCCCGCCTCGTCGGTGCCGCCGAGTAAAGGCGGGGCATCCGAGATGCACGCGACCGATGAGATCCTGCGCGCCGCCGCCGAGTGGTCGTGGAGGCCGCGGGGCAGCCGGGAGGACCTCGGCGAGCTGCGGCTCACGCACTACCCCGAGAGGCTGGGCGGAGGGGTGCGAGCCTCGCAGACGCGGTCGACGCTCGATGCCGCCGACGTGATCGCGCACGCCCTCGCACGCAGCCGCGGATGGGGTGCGGCCGAGATCACGTTCTGGACCAACCCCTCGGATGCGCCCGATCTCGAACCCGAGCTGCGGCGCCGCGGAGCCGTGCCCGTCGATGCGGTGGCCGTGCTGGCGGCACCGGTGGACACCGCATCGGTCGATGTCCCCGGCGACGTGACCGTCGAGGTGGTGCGTGACCTCGCGCAGGTGCGCGATGCCGACGCGGTGAACGTGCCGGTTTGGGCGCAGGAGCCCCTCGACGAGCGCGGGCTGCGGGAGGAGCTCGACGACGTGACCGCCGCTCTCACGACCGGTGCCGGGATCCAGGTCCTCGCCCGCCTCGACGGCCTCCCCGTCAGCGTCGGCGGATGCACGATCATCGACGGTTTCGTGCGGCTGTGGGGTGGTGCCACACTGCCGGAGGCTCGAGGGCGCGGTGCCTACCGCGCCGTGCTCGCCGAGCGCATCCGCCTCGGAGCGGCCCACGGTGCGCGCACGGCGCTGGTGAAGGGGAGGGTCGCGACGTCGGCGCCCATCCTGCGCCGGGCGGGGTTCACGCAGATCGGTGAGGAGCGCGCGTACCGCCTCGCGGTCTGAGGCCACGGCGCAGACGAGTGCGTCCCGGCGACGGCAGGGCGCGCCGAGCAGAGGGGCCGGCCCCGAGCAGAGATCGGAAGCCTCGGAGGCGACGCTCGACCCTGTGATCGAGCGTCGCCTCCGCGGGGAATCAGACGGTGCCGTACAGGCGGTCGCCGGCGTCACCGAGACCGGGCACGATGTAGCCCTTCTCGTTGAGCCGCTCGTCGAGCGCGCCGAGCACGAGGGTCACGTCCTGGTCGCCGACGAGCTTCTCGATCGCCGCGACGCCCTCGGGGGTGCCGAGCAGGCAGATCGCGGTGACATCCTTCGCCCCGCGGTCGAACAGGAACTGGATGGCCGCAGCCAGCGACCCGCCGGTGGCGAGCATCGGGTCGATGGCGAAGCACTGACGATCGCTGAGGTCGTCGGGAAGGCGCTCCGCATACGTCGTCGGCTCGAAGGTCTGCTCGTCGCGCACCATTCCGAGGAAGCCCACCTCGGCGGTGGGGAGGAGCTTCACGAGGCCCTCGAGCATGCCGAGCCCGGCGCGGAGGATGGGGACGACGATCGGCCGCGGCTCGGAGATCTTCACGCCCATCGTCGTCGTGACGGGCGTGGTGATCTCGATCGGCGAGACCTTCACGTTGCGTGTCGCCTCGTACGCGAGCAGGGTGACGAGCTCTTCGGTCAGCTGGCGGAACACCGGCGACGGGGTGCGCGCGTCGCGCAGCACCGAGAGCTTGTGGGTGACGAGGGGGTGGTCGGCGACGTGAACACGCATGGATACAGGCTAATGCGCCGCGCCGTCCGGCACGACATCCTGCGCGGCGGACGTGCGCGCTCGCACGGCACGGCGTGCGATGAAGACGGTGCTGATCGCCACGACGACCGGGCCGATCGAGACGAGGAGGATGACGGCGAGAGGTTCCATCCCTCCACGCTAGGCAGCGGCCGCCCGGAGCGGATCCCCCGTCCGGCGGAGATCCCGGCACCCCCGCGTCCCCCGGCGGGCGGATGCCGCGGCACCGGCACGGCGCTGTCGTAGGCTCGATCCATGACCGTCGACGACCGCCGCGCGATGCGCCGGGCCCTCGTGCTCGCCGCGGAGGCGGCATCGGCCGACGAGATCCCGGTGGGTGCCGTGGTCGTCGATCCGTCCGGTCGCATCGTCGCCGAGGGCCGCAACGACCGCGAGCGCACCCACGACCCCGCGGGTCACGCCGAGATCATCGCGCTGCGGGCGGCCGCGGCCTCCCTCGGCTCCTGGAACCTCGACGGGCACACGCTCGTGGTCACCCTGGAGCCGTGCATCATGTGTGCCGGAGCGGTGCTGCAGGCGCGTGTCGGCCGGGTCGTCTTCGGCGCGTGGGACGAGAAGGCGGGTGCCGCGGGGTCGATGTACGACCTGCTCCGCGACCGCCGCCTTCCCTACCGCGCCGAGGTCGTCGGGGGAGTGGAGGAGGAGAGCTCCGCGGTCCTCCTGCGCGACTTCTTCGCGGCCCGGCGCTGACGGTCAGTCCGACGACTTGAGCACGAAGGCGTCCGTCGGGGGCTCGGGGTCGAGCGACGGACGGTACACGTCCGGCTCGATGTAGATCACGCGCGCGGCGGGGACCTCGGCACGGATGCGCGCCTCGATCTCGTCGATGTCGTCCGCCGCCTCGCGCACCGTCTTGTCCGCCGACAGGGCGATCTTGGCCGCGACCATGAGCTCGTCCGGCCCCAGGTAGAGCGTCTTGATGTGGATGAGCTTCTCGACCTCGTCGCCGGCGGTGATCGCGTCGACGATGCGGTCGAGGTCGGCACTCGTCGCCCCTTCGCCCACGAGCAGGCTCTTCGTCTCGATGCCGAGCACGATGGCGATGAGCACGAGCAGCACGCCGATCATCAGGGTGCCGAGCGCGTCGAACACGGAGTTGCCGGTGATGACGGTCAGGCCGACGCCCAGGAGGGCGAAGGCGAGTCCGGCGAGGGCCCCGGTGTCCTCCAGGAGCACCACGGGGAGCTCGGGGGCCTTGGCGCGACGAACGAACGACGTCCACGACTGGCCGGCCTCCCGCACGGCGTTGCTCTCCTTGACGGCGGTGCGCAGCGAGAAGCCCTCGAGGCCGATGGCGATGAGCAGCACCGCGATCGGCAGCCACCACCAGGTCGGGTCGAGCTCGTGCGGGTGACGCAGCTTGTCGATGCCCTCGTAGATGGCGAAGAGCCCGCCGAGCGAGAAGAGGATGATCGAGACGACGAACGCCGAGACGTAGCGCTCGCGGCCGTATCCGAACGGGTGCGCGCGGTCGGCCTCGCGGCGCGCCTTGCGTCCGCCGAGGAGCAGCAGCAGCTGGTTGCCGGAGTCGGCCACCGAGTGCACCGCTTCGGCGAGCATCGACGCGGATCCCGAGAGGAACCAGGCGACGAGCTTCGCGAGGGCGATGCCCATGTTCGCCAGGAACGCCGCGATGATGGCCTTGTTGCCGCCCGATGCACTCATGGGACGAGTCTAGGACGACGTCTCGGGGGATCGCAGGTGCGCCCGCCATAGGATGACGACATGGCCGATTCCCTCCCCTCTCTCGCGTTCCTCGGTGCCGGTTCGATGGGAGGCGCGATCCTCCGCGGTGTCGTCGCCTCCGGCGTGCCGGTCGACGGCGGGATCGTCGCGACGAACCGCACGCGGGTCAGCGCGGCCGACCTCGCGGACCTGCGCGACGTGCGCAGCATCGCCCTCGAGGAGCACCCGGAGGGCAACACCGAGGCGGTGGCGTCCGCTCGCATCGTGCTCGTCGGCGTGAAGCCGGCGATGGTGCCCGACCTTCTGCAGGAGATCGCTCCGCACCTGGCCGCGGACGCGATCGTGGTGAGTCTGGCGGCCGGGGTGACCCTGCAGACGTTCGCCGACCGGCTCGGCGCCGACAGGCACGTGGTCCGCTCGATGCCGAACACCCCGGCGACGGTCGGCAAGGCGGTCACCGGGCTGGCGGCGGGCGGGGCGGCGACCGCCGAGGACATGGCGCTGGTGCGTCGGCTCTTCGAGACGGTCGGGGCGGTCATCGAAGTGCCGGAGTCCCGGATCGACGCACTCTCCACCATCTCGGGGTCGGGTCCGGCGTATGTCTTCCTGCTCATCGAGGAGTGGACCAAGGTCGGCCTCGGTCTCGGCTTCAGCGAGCACGACGCCCGCCTCATGGCCGAGCAGACGTTCATCGGTGCGACCGCGCTCCTCGAGGCGTCCGGCGAGACGCCCGCTGAGATGCGTCGTCGCGTCACGAGCCCGAAGGGCACCACCGAGCGCGCGATCGCCGTGCTGCAGGACGCGCACCTGGAACGCCTGTTCGCGGATGCCTCGGCCGCCGCGCTCGCCCGAGCGAAGGAACTTGCGGCCGGCGCCTGACGCCGCGGGTCAGCGGTCGAGAGCTGCGAAGCGCTCGATGTCGCTGTTCGTGCCCGAGACGATGATCAGGTCGTGGTTGGTGACGACGGTGTTCGCCTCGGCGTAGCGGAACGGCTTGCCCGGGCTCTTCACGCCGACGACGGTGACCTTGTACTTGCTGCGCACGCCGGACTCGTTCAGGCCGATGCCCCGGATGAACTTCGGCGGATACATCTTCGCGAGCACGAAGTCGTCGTCGAAGCGGATGAAGTCGAGCATCCGGCCGCTGACGAGGTGGGCGACGCGCTCTCCGGCCTCACGCTCGGGGTAGATGACGTGGTTGGCGCCGACGCGGGCGAGGATCTTGCCGTGCGACTGCGAGACGGCCTTCGCCCAGATCTGGGGGACCTTGAGGTCGACGAGGTTGGCGGTGATCAGCACGGACGCCTCGATCGACGAGCCGACGGCGACGACCGCGACCTGGAAGTCCTGGGCGCCGATCTGGCGCAGGGCGTCGATGTTCTTCGCGTCGGCCTGCACCGTGTGCGTCACCCGGTCCGACCACTTCTGCACGAGTTCGAGGTTGCCGTCGATGGCGAGGACCTCGCGATCGAGCCGGTCGAGCTCGCCCGCGCACGCGGCGCCGAACCGGCCGAGGCCGATGACGAGGACGGGCGCATCGCTCCGCAGGACTTCAACCAACGATCGGCCTTTCCACGGGCAGCGAGTAATACTGCGAGCGCGACGTCGCGGCGACTGCCGCGGCGAGTGTCACTGTACCAATGCGCCCCATGAAGATGGTGGCGGCCAGCACGTACGACCCGGCGTCGGGGAGCTCTGCGGTGAGTCCCGTCGAGAGTCCGACCGTTCCGAAGGCGGAGATCACGTCGAAGAGCACGTGGCTGATGTCGGCCTTGGTGATCTGGGCGATGACGATCGTCGACAGGGCGACGATCGTCGCTCCCCACGCCACGACGCTGAGGGCGACGCGCTGCACATCGCTGGGGATGCGACGGCCGAACACCTCGACCGACTGGCGCCCCTTGGCCTCGGACCACACGGCGATGGCCAGCACGGCGAGCGTGGTCACCTTGATGCCGCCGGCGGTCGACGCCGACCCTCCGCCGACGAACATCAGCATGCTGGCGGCGACCAGGGAGGAGCCGTTCAGATCGGCGATCTCGACCACGCTGAAGCCCCCGGAGCGGGTCATCATCGACAGGAAGAACGCCTGGAACGTCGTCTCTCCCGCTCCCATCGCGCCGAACGTCTTCGGGTTGTCGAATTCGAGGACGAGGAACACCGCGGCGCCGAGCACGAACAGCAGGATCGTGGTGACGAGGGTGAGCTTGGAGTGCAGCGACCAGCGCTTCACGTGCCACACGTGCTTCGCGAGCGTGTAGATCACCGGGAACCCGATGCTGCCGAGGAACACGCTGATCATCAGGACCGTCAGCACGAAGTAGTCGTCGGCGAACGGCGTGAGCCCTCCGTCGTTGGGGGTGAAGCCGGTGTTCGTGAACGACATCGCCGCGTAGAACGGGGCCTCCCACAGGGCGACGAGCGGATCGACCCCGGCCATCACGAGTCCGGGGTAGAGGGCGACGCTCACGATCACCTCGATGAGCAGGGTGGAGAGGGCGACGGTGGTGAGCAGCTGCCCGACCTCGCCGAGGCGCACGGTCTGGCTCTCGTTCACCACGCCGCCGTGCGCGCGCAGGGGATTCGTGTCGCCGGCCGCGAGGAGCTTGGCGCGGAGGCCGAGGCGCTTCGAGATGACCATGCCCATGAGTGAGGCGAGGGTGAGTACGCCCATCCCGCCGATGTTGACGCCGATGAAGATGATGACGTGCCCGAACGGCGACCAGTGGTTGGCCATGTCGACCGTGGCCAGGCCGGTGACGCAGATCGTCGAGACGGCGGTGAACAGGGCGTCGCTGAGGGGCGTGACCGTGCGGGTCGTCGATGCGATCGGCAGCGACAGCAGAGCGGTGAAGACGAGGATCAGCGCGGCGAAGACGACGATCGCGAATCGCGAGGGCGAGGAGGTCAGCAGGTGTCGCCCGCGGGAGGCGATGGCGCGTAGGCCCAGACGCGGCGACGACGCCGAGACGATGCCGGACACCGCGCCCCCTTCCGTGTGCCGCCGCTGATCGGCGGCGCCGCTCGACACCGGTGGCCGAGCCTCCGTCATGGTACTCCGTGGCGGGGACGACTACCCTGAACACATGACCGACATCTTCGACGTGATCGCAGACGGCACGAGGCGCGACATCCTCCAACTGCTGCTCCGTCGTACGAACGAAGGCGAGTCGGGCACGAGCGTGAGCCACATCGTCGCCGATCTCGGGATCAGCCAGCCCACCGTCTCGAAGCACCTCAAGGTGCTGCGCGACTCCGAGCTGGTGACGGTGCGCGAAGACGGCCAGCGGCGCTTCTACAGCATCGCCGTCGAACCGTTGAGCGCCGTCGACGACTGGCTGGTGCCCTTCCTCGTCGACGCGTTCGGCGACGAGGCCCCCGACATCGAGTACCCGGTCGCCCCGATCCCCGACACGGCGGCCCACGCCGCCGAGGTCGTCGGGCGCGCCGCCGCCTCGGCGAAGCACGTCGTCGCCACTGCGCTCAAGCGCCTCGGCGCATAACAGCGCCGCCCGCCCGGACGCGGATCGCCCCTGACGACCGGGGGGTGTCGTCAGGGGCGAGGGCCGCGGGCCCCACGCCCGCGTGGATCCTCTCGATGCGGGATCGGATCCGTCTGACCAGCGTGCCACCCCACCCTGAGCGCTTCAGGGGCAATGCCTATGCCCGCGCTGGGACCGGGGTCGCGGATCGCGGCTTCCGGCGTGCGTCCGTCGGCCAACGAAACCCCAGCAATCACAGCAGCCACAAGGGTTTACATGCGTCACGCGCAACCCATAGAGTGTGCTCATTCGAGAAAGGGGTACGTGGGATGCCCGAAGTTCCTGACGTCAGATTCCTGACGGTGGCCGAGGTGGCCGAGATCATGCGCGTGTCGAAGATGACCGTCTATCGGCTCGTGCACGCCGGCGATCTGCCGGCCATCCGCTTCGGACGCAGCTACCGCGTGCCCGAGTCCGCCGTCGCCGACGCACTGCAGCGACCGATCGCCGACGCCGGCTGACCCCCTCGGACGGTCGTGTGACGGCGACCGCCCAGCGGTTTGCTAGACTGCTCCGAGGCATTTTTTTCCGTGCCCGTACCCGGGCGTCCGACATCCGCGACGCCCAGCCCCTGACTTAGTGAGGTTTCCGTGGGTTCTGTCATCAAGAAGCGCCGCAAGCGCATGGCGAAGAAGAAGCACCGCAAGCTGCTTCGCAAGACTCGCCACCAGCGCCGCAACAAGAAGTAAGCGGCCCAGACACGAGCGCCCCCGACGGCTCCACGGAGCATGTCGACCGGGGGCGCTTTGTGTCTCCGCCGTCGGTCACGACCAGCTCGAAGGAAGTCATGAAGTCGATCACCGTCACCGAACTCGCCGAGCGCGCGGCCACGCCGCTCATCGACGTGCGCGAGAAGAACGAGTTCGCCGCGGGCCATGTGCCCGGTGCCGTGAACATCCCGATGTCGGAGATCGGCGCCCGGCTCGACGAGCTCCCCGACGAGGCGTTCGACGTGATCTGCCAGGCCGGCGGACGCTCGGCGCGCGTGGTGGAGGCGCTCGAGGGTCGGGGCTACGACGCCACGAACGTCGAGGGCGGTACCGGCGAGTGGATCGCCCAGGGGCGTCCGGTCGAGGTTCCGTCGGCGTGACGACCCTCACCCTCATCGGAAAGCCCGACTGCCATCTGTGCGACGTGGCCTCCGAGGTCATCGACCAGGTCGTGGCGGAGCTCCCCGATGCCGCGGCCGAGCGACTCGAGATCGTCGAGGCGTCGATCGCCGACGATCCCGCCCTGCACGAGCTGTGGTGGGAGCGGATCCCGGTCGTGCTGATCGACGGCCAGCTCCACGCGCACTGGCGGGTCTCTCCCGATCGGCTGCGCACGGCTCTCGAGGAGGCCCTCCGATGACCATCCGCCACGTGGTGAGCTGGAAGCTCGCCGCCGATGACGCTGCGGAGCGCGCCGAGCAGGCCGCCGAGGTCGCGCGTCGGCTCACGGCCCTGGCCGGCGTCGTGCCCGGCATGCTCTCGATCTCCGCGGGGGCGAACACGGTGCTGCCCGCATCGAACTGGGACGTCGCGCTCGTCGCCGACTTCGTCTCGACCGAGGCGCTCGACGCCTATCAGCAGCATCCGGCGCACGTCGAGGCGGCCGGTTACATCCGCTCGGTGGTGCGGGACCGCGTCGCGGTCGACTTCGAGGTCTGAGGCGCGCACACGCGTCACGCAACGAAACAAAACCGTAATCCGAGATCGGGCACTCTGGGTGGGGCATCTTCCCGGCACGTGCCAAGATGTTGACCTATCGGCCCACCCCCTTCGTGGGCTCTACCCTGCCGTCTATTCTCAGGAGCAGCTATGCACCGTCGCACCACCTTCGCCGGCCTCGCACTCGCGGCCGCCGCCACCCTCGCGCTCGCTGGTTGCGCCGGGGCGACCGACGACGCCGGATCGGGCGACACCGCAGGGGGCGACGACTTCGGTCTGGTCTCGGCCGGCACCCTCACCGCCTGCTCCGACGTGCCCTACCCGCCGTTCGAGGTCGAGGACCCGAGCACCGAGAGCGGCTACTCCGGCTTCGACATCGACCTGCTCGACGCGGTCGCCAAGAAGCTCGACCTCAAGCTGGCCGTGCAGGACGTCGGCTTCGACGCCCTCCAGTCGGGCACCACGCTGGTCGCCGGCACCTGCGACCTCGGCGCCTCGGCGATGACCATCACCGACGAGCGCAAGGCCAACATCGACTTCTCCGACCCGTACTACGACTCGCTGCAGTCGCTCCTCGTGCGCACCGACTCCGGTATCGAGTCGATCGACGACCTCGAGGGCAAGAACGTCGGCGTCCAGCAGGGCACCACGGGCGAGAGCTACGCCTCGGAGAACGCCACCGGCGCCGAGCTCGTGCAGTACCCCTCCGACGGCGAGCTGTGGCCGGCGATGCAGGCGGGTCAGATCGACGCGATCCTGCAGGACCAGCCGGTCAACCTCGAGCACGAGAAGGCCGACAGCGCCTACAAGATCGTCGAGACCTACGAGACCGACGAGTCGTACGGCTTCGCGTTCGCGAAGGGCGAGAAGTCGGCCCTGCTCGACGCGGTCAACGAGGCGCTGCAGGACCTGCGCGACAGCGGCGAGTACAAGAAGATCTACGACTCCTACTTCACCGCCGAGTGAGCGGCGAGTAGAGAGTTCGGAGGTCCTTCACGATGGCGTTGAAACGGACGACGAGAACGAGGCTGTACCGCCTCGTGATGTACGTGATCTTCTTCGCGGTGATCATCGGCATCGCCCTGTCGATCAACTGGGAGCGGGCGATCCCGCAGTTCTTCAACCTGGAGGTCGCGGCGCGGCTGTTCCCCGACGTCATCACGGTCGGTCTGCGCAACACGATCCTCTTCACCCTCATCGCGTTCACGGGCGGGCTTCTGCTCGGCATCCTGTTCGCCATGATGAAGCTGTCGAGCATCGGGCTGTTCCGGTGGGTCGCCACGGCGTGGATCGAGCTGTTCCGCGGGCTCCCCGCGCTGCTGACGATCTTCTCGGTGGCGTTCATCGTGCCGATCGTCTTCGGCCTCAAGGTTCCGGGCGGCCCGGTGGGCGCCGGACTCCTCGGCCTGATGCTGGTGGCGTCGGCGTACATCGCCGAGGTCATCCGGTCGGGTGTGCAGGCGGTGCCGAAGGGACAGACGGAGGCCGCCCGCTCGCTGGGCATGTCGCCGCTGAAGACGATGTTCTGGATCATCCTCCCGCAGGGGTTCCGGATCATCATCCCGCCGATGACGAACGAGCTGGTGCTGCTCCTGAAGGACACCTCTCTGGTGTTCGTCGCCGGGAGCTTCATCTGGTCGAAGGAGCTCACGACGTTCGTGCGTGACGCGAACACGGCCAACGCGAACGCGACCCCGCTCATCGTGGGTGCGCTGCTCTACCTGGTGGTCACGATCCCGCTGACGCGGTACACGGCGTGGCTGGAGCGACGGATGGCGAGGGAGAGATGATCACGGAACTGATCGACGTCCACGCCCCTGCGATCGATGTGCAGGGCCTGGTCAAGACCTTCGGTGACAACGAGGTGCTCAAGGGCATCGACCTCACCGTCTCGAAGGGCGAGGTGGTCTGCATCATCGGACCGTCCGGGTCGGGCAAGTCGACGCTGCTGCGCTCGGTGAACCTGCTCGAGGCGCCGACGGGCGGCAAGGTGCTCGTGGAGGGGATCGACATCACCGACCCCGAGACCGACATCGACCGCGTGCGCACCCGCATCGGGATGGTCTTCCAGAGCTTCAACCTGTTCCCCCACCTCGACGTGCTCGCCAACCTCACGATCGCCCAGCAGCGTGTGAAGAAGCGGAGCAAGGCCGAGGCCCAGCGGATCGCGCACGAGATGCTCGCCCGCGTGGGGCTGTCGGAGAAGGCCGCCGCGTACCCCGGGCACCTCTCCGGCGGTCAGCAGCAGCGGGTCGCCATCGCGCGGGCGCTGTGCATGAACCCCGACATGATGCTCTTCGACGAGCCCACCTCGGCGCTCGACCCGGAGCTCGTGGGCGAGGTGCTGCAGGTGATGCGCTCACTCGCCGATGAGGGCATGACGATGCTCGTCGTCACGCACGAGATGGGCTTCGCCCGCGAGGTCGGCTCGCGTCTGATCTTCATGGACGGCGGGTACATCGTCGAAGAGGGCGACCCGCGCGAGGTTCTGGGCAACCCGCAGCACCAGCGCACGAAGGACTTCCTCTCGCGCGTGCTGTGAGCACCTGACACGACAGTGGCCCCCGGAGCGTACTCCGGGGGCCACGTCTGTGAGAGGGGTCAGTCCCGGGGATGCACGGCGACCGGCTCCGGCGCGATCGCGATCCGCACCCGGTCGCCGAACGCCGGGTGGATGCCGGGGGCGTGCTGCACCCGCACGAGGTCGCCCGACTCCGTGCGCACGAGGGTGCGGCGCATGCTGCCGAGGAAGGTGCTCTCCTCGACGAGCGCGTCGGTCGCGGCATCCGCCTCCGAGGCGAAGAACACGTTCTCCGGGCGCAGGTAGACGTCGACCGGACCGTCGGCGGGGGACTGCAGCGGAAGGCGCTGACCCCAGACGACCACGTGGTCGCCCTCGCCGACGCCGGCGACGACGCTGGACAGGCCGACGAACGCGGCGACACCGGCGGTCGAGGGCGTCGTGTAGAGCTCCTCCGGCGAACCGATCTGCTCGATGCGCCCCGCGTTCATGACGGCGATCCGGTCGGAGACGGCCAGCGCCTCCTCCTGGTCGTGCGTGACGAACACGGTGGTGATCCCGAGCCGCAGCTGGATGCGCCGGATCTCGTCGCGCAGCTGCACGCGCACCTTGGCGTCGAGGGCCGACAACGGCTCGTCGAGGAGCAGCACCTTCGGCTCGGTGACCAGGGCGCGCGCGAGCGCGACGCGCTGCTGCTGCCCGCCGGAGAGCTGGTGGGGGAAGCGGTCGGCGAAGTCTGCGAGGCCGACCAGGGCGAGAGCATCCGTCGCCCGCTTCGCCGCCTCGCCCTTGGCCACCCCGCGCCGGCGCAGCCCGAAGGCGGTGTTCTCGTCGACGCGCAGGTGCGGGAACAGCGAGTACGACTGGAAGACCATGCCGATGTCGCGCTTGTTCGTGGGCACGCGGGAGACATCGTGCCCGCCCAGCAGCACCGCGCCCTCGTCGGAGCCCTCGAGCCCGGCGAGCACCCGCAGCAGGGTGGTCTTGCCGCACCCGGAGGGGCCGAGCAGCGAGACGAACTCTCCGGGCGCGATGTCGAGGTCGACGCCGTGGAGCACACGGTTGCCGCCGTAGCTCTTCACGATGCGCTGCAGCTGCACGCGGGTGCCTTCGCCGGCCTCGGCGAGGAGCACGTTGTCCTGGGTGCGGGGGAGGGCGTGATCGAGGGTCATGAGCGAGCCTTTCGGGTGCCGCGGGCGACGCGGCCGATGAGGAGGAGCAGGACGAAGACGAACGCGAGCGCCAGCAGGGTGAAGATCGCCGGCGCGTACGGGTCCTGCTTCTGCACCACGACCATCGCCGTCTGGAACACCTGCCGGTTGAGCAGGGATGCGATCGTGAACTCGCCGAGGACGACGGCGATCGAGATGAGCGAGGCCGCGAGCAGACCCTGGCGCAGGTTGGGGGCGAGCACCTGCAGCACGACCGTCGGCCAGCTCGCCCCGAGGGAGCGGGCGGCTTCGGAGAGGGTGCGCAGGTCGGCGGCGTCGATGGATGCCTGGATCGAGCGGTAGGCGAACGGCAGCACCGTGATGCCGTAGGCGAAGGCGAGGGTCCAGGTACCGGTGCCCAGGCTGCGCCCGATCTGCAGGTACAGGGGCGCGAGCCCGACGACGAGCACGATCGCCGGGATCGAGATCGGCAGGAGCACGGCGAACTCGAACGCCGGTCGCAGGCGACCGAACCTCAGGTTCACGAGGATCATCGTCGGCGCGAGGAGCAGCAGCACGAGGGCCACCGTGACGACGGCGAGGAGGAGGGAGTTGCCGAGACCGGTCCAGATCGGCTTGATCGCCGCCGACGCCGCCGGATCGAAGAGCGCGGCCCAGCGAGCGAACGACAGGCCGCCGTCGACATCGCGCAGGGTGTAGAGGAAGGTCGACACGAGCGGCACGGCGAAGAAGAGTCCGACGACGACGCCGATGACCCAGCGGGTCGTGCGCGACGGAGCGAGACGGTTCACGACTGCCACCTCGCGGCCCGGCGCTGGATCAGCGAGTACAGGGTCATGACCACGCCGACGACGACGATCATGCCGAGGGCGAGCGCCCCGGCCAGGTTCTCCCGGCCGAGCACGGTCTCGCTCGTGAGTGCCGCCCGGATCTGCAGGGGTACGATCTGCGACCCCTGGCTGGCGAGCGCCGCCGCGGTCGCGTACGACGAGAAGGCGTTGGCGAACAGCAGCAGCAGGCTGGCCAGGAACGAGGGGGCGAGCACCGGGATGCCGATGCGCAGCCAGAAGCTCGTGCGCGTGCCGCCGAGCGTGAGATTCGCCTCCGCCCACTGCGGCTTGAGAGCCGCGAGAGCGGGCATGAAGGTGATGACCATGAGTGGGATCTGGAAGTAGATGTAGGGCATCACGAGGCCGGGCAGCTCGTACAGCCAGGTGCCGTTCTCGTAGATGTTCACCCCGAAGGTGTCGCGGAGGAAGGCGGTGACGACGCCCTGGATGCCGATCGTCGCGATGAACGCGAACGCCAGCATGACGCCGCCGAACTGGGCGAGCACGCCGGCCGCGGCATCCACCGTCGATCGCACGGCGCCGTCGGGGTCCATGCCGAGCAGCGCGTAGCAGACGAGGGCGCCGACGACGGCGCCGACCACCGCCGTGAGGAGCGAGAGCCCGGCGGAGTTGGCGAAGGTGGTCAGCACGACCGAGTCGCCGAGGGCGGCGACGTTGGTCCACGTGAACGAGCCGTCCGAGGCGAAGAACCCCGAGCCGATCGCGAGCAGCGTCGGCACCGCCAGGAACAGCACGACGTAGGCCGCGAAGGGGACGAGGCCCAGCCAGGCCCAGGAAGGCGCGGACCGCTGGGCCCGCGCGGTGTGCGCGGGCCCAGCGGGGGTGACGGGGGCGGCTGCCGGAGCATCCGCCCCCGTGTCGACGAGCGTGGTCACTGGACCGCCGCTGCCCACTTCTCGCCGAGCAGCGTGCCGGCGGTCTCCGACTGCTTCTCGGTCGGGACGACCGTGTCCTCCGGGGCCTCCGGGAGGGCGGCGGCGAGGTCGGCGTCGATCGTGCCGGCCTCGGTCATGGCCTCCATGCGCACCGGGCGGGCGCCCCCCTTCAACCAGAGGTTCTGCACCTCGTCGCTGTAGAGGAACTCCTGCCAGAGACGAGCCGCGGCGGGGTTCGGGGCGTCGACGTTGATGGCCTGGTTGTAGTAGCCCGCGTAGCCGGTGCCGTCGAGGATCTCGACCTTCCAGTCGGGGTTGTCGGCCGTGTGCGCCGCGTTCAGGTAGTCCCAGTCGAAGACGACCGGGGTCTCGCCGCTCGCGACGGTCGCCGTGGTCACGTCGACCTTGAGCATGTTCCCGGCCTTCTGCAGGTCGGAGAAGAAGTCGATGCCCGGCTGGAAGTCGTCGAGCGTGCCGTCGGACTGCACGGTCGCGAGGCCCACGGCGGCGAAGGCCGCACCGGCCTGCGTCGGGTCTCCGTTGATCGCCACGGCGCCCTTGTAGTCGGCCGAGAGCAGGTCGGAGAGCTCCGCGGGAGCGTCGAACTTCGACGAGTCGTAGCCGATCGACATGTATCCGCCGTAGTCGCCGACGAAGAGGCCGGTCGGCTCCTTCAGCTCCTCGGGGATCTCGTCCCACGTCTGCACCTTGTAGGCGGCGAACTGGTCGGTGTTCTGCAGGGCCACGGTCAGGCCGAGGTCGAACACGTCAGGGGCGGTGTCGAGGCCCTTGTTGGTCTCGGCCGCCTGGATCTCCTCGGCGCTGGAGACGTCGGGGGAGGCCTCGTTGATGGTGATCTCGGGGTACTTCTCGGCGAAGAGGTCGAGGATCTCGCCGTAGTTCGCCCAGTCGCGCGGCAGCGCGATGACGTTCAGCTGACCTTCGGCCTTCGCAGCGGCCTCCAGGTCGGCGAACGAGCCGAAGTCCTCGACGGACGTCGCCGCGGCGGCGTCGGTCGACCCTTCGCCGTCTGTGGCGTCGGCGGCGCCGG
>DAMDKH010000028.1:0-15476 GCA_032099965.1 Microbacterium sp. | reverse complement strand
CCGCCGCCGGTCGGGCGAGCCGCCAGAACCCCGTCTCGGCGAGCAGCGCCGCCGCCGGTGCGCCCTCTTCGGTGAGGAACGTGGCGGTGCCGGAGTAGTTCAGGAAGGGGCCGCCGTCATGGCTGAAGCTGACACGGTGGGTGAACTCGCCCTGGATGCGGTCGTCGCCGACCGGATAGTCGATCACCCCTGTGCCCTCCCAGACGCCGATCAGCCACGCCAGCGGCGCGAGGTCGGCGGGGAGATCGGTGGGCAGCTCGAGCACGGTGGGCTCAGCGCTGGCCGCGGAAGAGGTTGCGCAGGACGACGACCGACACGAAGGCGATCGCGAGGCTCGCGAGACCCAGCAAACCGATGTAGAAGATTTCGAGCGCGAGGAGATCCATGCGTCCAGCCTACCTCGCGCGCCGACACGTCGCGCCGGTCGCGACGGGCACGTCAGGACGGGATGAGCGCCGCGAGACCGAACCCGAAGGAGATCACGCCCATGAGGAGCATGGCGCCGAGCACGCTGCCCCCCACGCGCAGGATGAACCCCTCGGTGAGTCCGTACCAGAGCTGGGCGGCGAACGACAGCACGACGACGGCGCCGAAGGCGACGAGCATCCACGGCATCCGCCACACCTCGTCGACGAAGATGCCCACCGCGACGGCGGCCAGGAACGACACGGCCCAGACGACGACGACGCCCGTGAAGGCGTTTCGCGGGGCGAGTGCGGGCTGCGTCATGAGTCCATTGTGACCCATCCGCCCCGGTATCATGGCCGCACGGCGCCGATCCACGCCGGTGAGGAGTGCGCGCGTGCCCCAGGTTCTGGTCCTGACGAATTCTCCGGTCGATGAAGCCGTCCTGCCCGCCCTGGAGCTGCTCAGCCACACGGTGCGCCAGATCCCGGCGGAACCCGCCCGTTTGGTGAGCGCCCCCGACTACGACATCGTGATCGTCGACGGGCGCACCGACCTCGCGGGAGCCAAGTCGCTGTGCCGCCTGCTGCGGGCGGCCGGCCAGGAGGCACCGCTGCTGCTCGTGGTCACCGAGGGCGGCATGAGCGCCGTCTCCGGCGACTGGGGCATCGACGACGTGCTCCTCGCCACCGCCGGTCCCGCCGAGGCCGACGCCCGGCTCCGGCTCGCGGTCGCCCGACGCGAGAGCGAGGAGCCGACGCGCGTCCAGGCGTCCGGCATCACCATCGACGAGCAGTCCTACTCGGCCAAGCTGCACGGCAAGCCGCTCGACCTCACCTACAAGGAGTTCCAGCTGCTGCACTTCCTCGCCACGCACCCCTCCCGGGTGTTCACGCGCGAGCAGCTGCTGAGCGAGGTGTGGGGCTACGACTACTTCGGCGGCACCCGCACGGTCGACGTGCACGTGCGTCGTCTGCGCGCCAAGCTCGGCGACGCCGATCAGATCATCGGCACCGTGCGCAACGTCGGCTATCGCTTCAACGTGTACGACGACGACGCGCTGGTCGCCTCGCGCTGATCGCCGCGGCAGTTCACGCGCACGACACCTCACGGTGCTTAGATGTACCCCATGATGGATCCCACTCTGGCCGATGCAGGCCTCGGCGACGCCGAGGACGACGACTTCGACGCGATCGAGGCCCCGGACGCCCTGCTGCCGGACCACCGGTACCTCGACCGGGAGCTCAGCTGGCTGGCGTTCAACCAGCGCGTGCTGGAGCTCGCAGAGGATCCCTCGCTCCCCGAACTCGAGCGGGCGAACTTCCTCGCGATCTTCGCCAGCAACCTCGACGAGTTCTTCATGGTGCGCGTCGCCGGCCTGAAGCGCCGCATCACCACCGGTCTCGCGGTGCCCACGAACATCGGCCGCTCCCCCGTCGACGCCCTCGCCGACATCTCGCGGGAAGCCCACGCCCTCCAGCTGCGCCACGCGGATGCCTGGACCTCGCTCGTGCGTCCGGCCCTCGCCGACGCCGGCATCGAGATCACCGACTGGGACGACCTCACCGACGGCGAGCGCAGCGCGCTGTCCGAGTATTTCCAGCTGCAGGTGTTCCCGGTGCTGATGCCGCTCGCGGTCGACCCCGCGCATCCGTTCCCGTACATCTCGGGGCTCTCGCTGAACCTCGCCATCCGCATCCGCAACGCCCGCACCGGACGGCAGGAGTTCGCCCGCCTGAAGGTTCCGCCGATGCTCCCCCGCTTCGTCGAGGTGCCGGGCGGCGGCGAGATCACGCGCTACCTGCGCCTCGAAGAGCTCATCGCGAACCACCTCGACGACCTCTTCCCCGGCATGGAGGTGCTCGACCACCACGCCTTCCGCCTCACCCGCAACGAAGACGTCGAGATCGAGGAGGACGAGAGCGAGAACCTCATCCAGGCGCTCGAGGCCGAGCTGCTGCGTCGACGGTTCGGACCGCCGATCCGGCTGGAGATCACGGACGACATGGACGAGGTGACGCTCGAGCTGCTCGTGAAGGAGCTCGACATCACCGACCAGGAGGTCTACCGCCTGCCCGGGCCGCTCGACCTGCGCGGCCTCTTCGGCCTCTCCCGCGTCGACCGCCCCGACCTGCGCTACCCGCCGCACGTGCCGACGACCGCGGTGTCGTTCCAGCCCGGCGACAGCAGCACCCGCGTCGACATCTTCAAGGCCATCCGCAAGTCGGACGTGCTCGTGCACCACCCCTACGAGTCGTTCACGACCAGCGTGCAGGCCTTCCTCGAGCAGGCCGCCCGCGACCCGCACGTGCTGGCCATCAAGCAGACGCTCTACCGCACCTCGGGCGACAGCCCCGTGGTGCAGGCGCTCATCGACGCGGCCGAGGCGGGCAAGCAGGTGCTCGCTCTCGTCGAGGTGAAGGCCCGATTCGACGAGGCGAACAACATCGTCTGGGCCCGCAAGCTCGAGAAGGCCGGCGTGCACGTGGTCTACGGCCTCGTCGGCCTCAAGACCCACTGCAAGCTCGCCCTCGTCATCCGCGAGGAGGCCGGCAAGCTGCAGCACTACTCGCACGTGGGCACCGGCAACTACAACCCCAAGACCAGCCGCATCTACGAGGACTTCGGCCTCTTCACCGCCGACGCGCAGGTCGGTAAGGACCTCACCCGTCTGTTCAACGAGCTCAGCGGCTACGCGATCGAGAAGAAGTTCAAGCGTCTCCTCGTCGCCCCCCTGCATCTGCGCAAGGGCCTCGTGCGGCAGATCGACAACGAGCGGGCGAACGCGGTCGCGGGCAAGCCCGCTCACATCCGCATCAAGGTGAACTCGATGGTCGACGAGGAGGTCATCGACGCGCTCTACCGCGCGAGCCAGGCGGGCGTGCAGGTCGACGTCTGGGTGCGCGGCATCTGCAGCCTCCGCACCGACCTCGCCGGGATCAGCGACAACATCACCGTGCGCAGCATCCTGGGCCGGTACCTGGAGCACTCCCGCATCTTCGCGTTCGAGAACGCCGGCGACCCGCAGGTGTACATCGGCAGTGCCGACATGATGCACCGCAACCTCGACCGCCGTGTCGAGGCGCTGGTGCGGGTGACCGACCCCGCACACCTGAAGGAGCTGCAGTCGTTCTTCGACCTCGCGATGGACCCGGGCACGAGCTCGTGGCACCTCGGTCCGAACGGGGTGTGGGAGCGTCACGCGGCGGATGCCGACGGCAAGCCGCTCATCGACCTGCAGGACAAGACCATGGGCGAGGTCCAGCGGCGGCGGCGGGCGCGAGCGGTTCGATGACGATCGGCCAGACCTTCGCCGAGACGTCCAAGTGGACGGGGAAGGCCGTGTACGCGGCCGGAGCGGTCGTGTGGCGCCTCGTCGACGGCAAGCTGCACATCCTGCTGATCCACCGCACGAAGTACCGCGACGTCACCCTCCCCAAGGGCAAGGTCGACCCCGGTGAGATGCTCGCCGAGACCGCGGTGCGCGAGGTGCACGAGGAGACCGGCATCCGCGTCTCCCTCGGGGTGCCGGTGGGCGTCAGCCGCTACACCCTCGCCTCCCGCAAGGAGAAGGTCGTGCACTACTGGGCCGCCGAGGCCACCGACGACGCCATCCGCGCGTCGACGTTCGTGCCGAACCGCGAGATCGCGGCTCTCGAATGGGTGAGTCTCAAGAAGGCGCGCGAGCGCCTCAGCTACCCCGTCGACGTCGAAATCCTCGACTTCTTCGCCCGCCTCGTCGACGACGGCGTGCTGCACACGTTCCCCGTGATCGCGCTGCGACACGCCAAGGCGCTGCATCGGTCGGAGTGGGACGGCGCCGACGCCGAACGCCCCCTCGCACCGCGGGGTCGCAAGCAGGCGAAGTCGATCGTCGGACCGCTGCGGGCCTTCGGCGTGCGGCGGATCGTCACCAGCGACGCGGTGCGCTGCGTCGAGACCGTGCGGCCGCTCGCGAAGGCCATCGGGCGCAAGGCCGTGCGCACCGAGCTCCTCAGCCAGGATGCCTGGGAGGACGGTTCGGCGGATCTGCGCAGCGTGGTCGGTCGGCGCGTGCGCTCCGGCAAGCCGGCGGTGCTGTGCAGCCACGGCCCCGTACTGCCCGGCCTGCTGTCGGAGATCGCGCTCGCGACCGGCACCGTGCAGGGGTCGTACGTGTCGAGCGCCGCCGACCTCGAGCCGGCCGCCTTCTCGGTGGTGCACCTGTCGGCCTCCCACCCGGGCTCCGGGATCATCGCCATCGAGACGCACGTCCCCAAGGTCTGACCGCGCCCCTCGACATCGGCCGTACCCGGCCGCGTCTCGGCGCGCCCCGGAATCCCGCGGGACCGCCCCAGAGAGTCGCCTGTCGTTCACCTTCCGTTCACCCGACCGGGAGAGTCTCGTTAACCGCCGCACCTAGCGTCACTGTGTGCCCTGCACCGGGCCTCTACCCCAACCACGATCGAAGGATCCACAGTGAAGATCTCCCGAATCGCTCGCATCGGCGCCATCGGCGCCGTCGCCGCTCTCACCCTGGCCGGATGCGCCACGAACGAAGGCGGCAGCACCGGCGGCTCGTCCGACGCTCCCGAGTCGACGCTCTCCGGCACCATCGACGCGACCGGCGCGTCCTCGCAGACCGCTGCCCAGGAGGCATGGGTCGCGGCGTTCCAGACCGCCAACCCCGACGTGACCGTCAACTACGAGCCCACGGGTTCGGGCACCGGCCGTGAGAACTTCCTCGAGGGCGGCAGCAACTTCATCGGCTCCGACCGCGCCTTCAAGGACGAGGAGGTCGCCGCCGGCGGCTTCGGCGCCTGCGCCTCGGACGCCATCGTCGAGGTCCCCCTCTACATCTCCCCCGTCGCCGTGGCGTTCAACCTCGAGGGCGTCGACACGCTCAACCTCGACGCCGCGACCATCGCCGGCATCTTCGCGGGCACCATCACCACCTGGAACGCCCCGGAGATCACCGCTCTGAACGAGGGCGTCGAGCTGCCCGACCTGGCGATCTCGCCGGTGCACCGCTCCGACCCCTCGGGCACGCAGGAGACCTTCACCAAGTACCTCAACGCCACCGCCCCCGACGTGTGGACCTACGAGCCGGCCGACGTGTGGCCGATCTCGGGCGGCGAGGCCGCTCAGGGCACCTCGGGCGTCGTGCAGGCCATCTCGGCCGGTAACGGTGCGATCGGCTTCGCCGACGCGTCGCAGGTCGGCGACCTGGGCCAGGTGCACGTCGGCGTCGGCGGCGACTTCGTCGAGTACTCCTCGGAGGCTGCCGCGAAGCTCGTCGAGGCGTCGCCGCTCGTCGAGGGCCGCGGCGAGGGCGACCTCGTCTTCGATGTCGACCCCGCCTCCGCCGCCGAGGGCTCCTACCCGATCGCCCTGGTCAGCTACCTCATCGCGTGCGAGGAGTACGAGGACGAGAACGTCGCCGAGCTCGTCAAGGAGTACCTCACCTACATCGCCAGCCCCGAGGGCCAGGACGCCGCCGCGGACAACGCCGGCAGCGCCCCGATCTCGGACTCGCTGCGCGAGCAGGTGCAGGCCGCGATCGACATGATCAAGGTCGGCTGATCGAGCCGATCGACTCAGTGCGGTGCCCCCGCGTCCCCAGCGGACGCGGGGGCTCCGCCCGGTCAGCCCCCATCCCGCCCCGCCCCGAAACAGGGAGACCATGAGCACGACCGTGCAGGCGCCCGCAGCGCCGCCCGCCCCGATCAAGGCCAAGCAGCGTCTCGGTGACCGGGTCTTCTCCGGTACCGCGCTCGGAGCGGGGATCGTCATCCTCGTCGTCCTCGCGCTCGTCGCCGCGTTCCTGCTCATCCAGAGCATCCCGGCGTTCCAGCTCGACACCACCGACAACCACATCCTCGAGGGCCGGTCCTTCTGGGAGTACGTCTGGCCGCTCGTCTTCGGAACCCTCTGGGCCTCGTTCATGGCCCTCGTCATCGCCGCACCGATCGCCATCGGCATCGCGCTGTTCATCTCGCACTACGCGCACCGCCGCCTCGCCGCCTTCCTCGGCTACGTCATCGACCTCCTGGCCGCCGTCCCCTCGGTCGTCTTCGGACTCTGGGGCGGCCTCGTGCTCGCCCCGCTGCTCCAGCCGATCTACGCCTGGCTCAACCAGCACGCGGGCTGGGTGCCGTTCTTCGGAGGGCAGGTCTCCTCCACCGGCAAGACCATCCTCACCGCCGCGCTCGTGCTCTCGGTCATGTGCATCCCGATCATGACGGCCATCTGCCGCGAGGTGTTCCTGCAGACGCCCAAGCTCCACGAGGAGGCGGCGCTCGCCCTGGGCTCGACCCGCTGGGAGATGGTGCGGATGGCCGTGCTGCCCTTCGCCCGCGGCGGCATGGTGTCGGCGGCGATGCTCGCCCTCGGCCGTGCGCTCGGCGAGACCATGGCCGTGACCATGGTGCTCTCCCCCTCCGCGGTCGTGAGCTTCCTCGTGCTCACCTCCACCAACCCCACGCCGATCCCTGCGAACATCGCCCTCGCCTTCCCCGAGGCGCACGGCACGGGCGTGAACACGCTCATCGCGACCGGCCTCATCCTCTTCATCGTGACCTTCGCGGTCAACGCGCTGGCGCGCTGGATCGTCGCCCGCCGCGCCGAGTTCTCGGGAGCGAACTGACATGAGCGTCCTCACCGCCCCGCCCGCCCCGACGACCTCGCCCTCCTCGCCCACCCTCACCTCCGGCAAGCTGCCGAAGTGGGCGCCGTGGGCCCTGCTGGCCGGATGCTTCGCCGCGAGCGCCGCGATCTTCGCGGTCGCCGCCATCGGCTCCGACCTCGCCGACTTCAACATCGCGGGCACCGTGATCGTCGGCATCGTGCTCTACATGGTGCTGATCACGGTGGTCTCGGCCATCGCCGAGAGCCGCCGCAAGGCCGTCGACCGCCTCATGACGGCCCTCGTCGCGACCGCCTTCCTCATCGCCCTCCTCCCGCTGATCTCGCTGCTGTGGACGGTCGTCGCCAACGGCGTGGAGCGCTTCGACGCCGAGTTCTTCAGCTCGTCGATGCGCAACGTCATCGGCGACGGGGGCGGCATCGTGCACGCCATCTGGGGCACGCTGCTGATCACGCTCACGGCGACCGTCATCTCGGTGCCGGTGGGTCTGATGACGTCGATCTACCTCGTGGAGTACGGCCGCGGCCGCATCGCCAAGGCCATCACGTTCTTCGTCGATGTGATGACCGGCATCCCCTCCATCGTGGCCGGTCTGTTCATCTACGCGGTCTTCGCCCTGCTGTTCCGCCCGGGCATCTCGATGGGCATCATGGGCGCGCTCGCGCTCGCGGTGCTCATGACGCCGGTGGTGGTGCGAGGCAGCGAGGAGCTGCTGCGCATCGTCCCCAACGAGCTGCGCGAGGCCTCGTACGCCCTCGGCGTGCCGAAGTGGCTGACCATCCTGAAGGTGGTGCTCCCCACGTCGATCGCGGGCATCACGACCTCGGTCATGCTCGCCATCTCCCGCGTCATCGGCGAGACGGCCCCGCTGCTGCTCACCGCCGGCTTCACGCAGAGCCTCAACACGAACATCTTCAACGGCCAGATGATGACCCTGCCGGTGTTCGCCTACAACCAGTACATGAACCAGGGCACCAACCCGGATGCGTCGGTCGCACGCGCCTGGGCCGCCGCCCTCACCCTCATCCTCATCGTCATGGTGCTGAACCTCCTCGCGCGTCTCGTCGCGAAGGTGTTCGCCCCCAAGGTCTCCGGCCGCTGAGCGCCCGACCACTCAGAATAGGAATCACGTGTCCAAGAGCATCGAAGTCAACGACCTCAACGTCTACTACGGCAACTTCCTCGCGGTGGAAGGCGTCTCCCTCGACATCCAGCCGCGCAGCGTGACGGCTTTCATCGGCCCCTCGGGGTGCGGGAAGTCGACCTTCCTCCGCACGCTCAACCGCATGCACGAGGTCATCCCCGGGGCGCGCGTCGAGGGTGAGGTGCTGCTCGACGGCAACGACCTGTACGGCCCCGGCGTCGACCCCGTGCTGGTCCGCCGCCAGGTCGGAATGGTGTTCCAGCGCCCCAACCCGTTCCCCACGATGTCGATCAAGGAGAACGTGCTCGCGGGCGTCAAGCTCAACAACAGCCGCATGTCGAAGAGCGACCAGGACGACCTCGTCGAGAAGTCGCTCACCGGCGCGAACCTCTGGAACGAGGTCAAGGACCGCCTCGACCGTCCGGGTTCGGGTCTCTCCGGCGGCCAGCAGCAGCGACTCTGCATCGCACGCGCCATCGCCGTGTCGCCGGAGGTGCTCCTCATGGACGAGCCCTGCTCGGCTCTCGACCCGATCTCGACCTACGCGATCGAGGAGCTGATCGGCGAGCTCAAGAACGAGTTCACCATCGTCATCGTCACGCACAACATGCAGCAGGCGTCGCGCGTCTCCGACAAGACGGCGTTCTTCAACATCGCCGGCACCGGCAAGCCCGGCAAGCTCATCGAGTACGACGACACCACCTCGATCTTCACGACCCCCTCGGTCCAGGCCACCGAGGACTACGTCTCGGGTCGCTTCGGATGATCTGACCGTCGGCGCCGCGAAGGGCTCGGAGACAAGACGCCTCCGAGCCCTTCGTCGTTCTCTGCAGTCGGGCCCGCTCCGCGGTCGCGCCGGCGGCTGTCAGTCCCGCGGCGAGAGCAGGTAGGCGTTGAGCGCTGCGGTGAGGTCGGCGTCGACGGGCAGCGGCGATCCGTCGACGGCGGTGATCGCGGTGGCGAGGCGCACGCTCGAGACCAGCCATGCCGCATCCGCCCGGGGGAGGTCGGAGGCGGCGATGCGCTCGTAACCCGTCTCGAACCCCTGCGCCTGCAGGTGGTCGTAGACGCTGAGCTGGGTCGTGCCGTGCAGGATGCCGCCGTTCGGAGCGGGCGTGACGAAGCGGTCGCCGAACCGCAGGATCAGCGAGGCGGTCGGCGCCTCGAGCACGAAGCCGTCGCTCGACAGGAAGATGGCATCGTCGGCCCCGCGGCGCTTCGCCTCGCGCAGAGCCGCCATGTTCACCGCGTACGACAGCGTCTTGGCCCCCAGCAGCAGCCACGGGGCCCGTTCGGCCGCGCCGAGGTCGTAGCCGCGGTCGAGGGTGACCACGCGCACCCCGTCGCGCCGCACGGCGCCGAAGTCGGCGGCCGGTGCCGCGGTGACCCACGCGGTGGGCGTCGGCCCATGCTCCACACCGCGGCTCAGGATGAGCTTGATCACCGCCTCGCCCGCCCCGCACTCGGCCGCGGCGACCTCGATCGCCTGCCGCCACTGAGCGGCGTGGGGTTCGGGGAGATCGCAGAGCCGCGCGGAATGCGCGAGGCGCTCGAGATGGGGGACGACCTCCTGCGCGTGGCCGTCGATCACCCCGATCGACTCGAACACGCCGTCACCCCGCTGCGTGCTGAGCTCTCCGACGCTCAGCGCCGGGGCTGCGGCATCCACCCGGGTGAAGGTGGCGGCGTAGTCGGCGCGCTCCTCCCCCGCCTCGAGCGGATCGATCATGAGGGCGAATCGACGGTTCATGCTCCGAGCCTAGAGCCCGGAGGCCGCCGACACCCCGTCGGGCGGGACCGTCACCCCGTGACGCCGAGCCCGGGGTGGCGCCGGGAATAGCCTCCGGCGTATCGCGTTACACTGGTACAGGCCGGGCCGCATAACCCCGGGCTCCAATTTTCGCCGCTGCGAGCGGCCTTCCGCCGAGAGGCGTTCTTGCGGCCCGGTCTTCTCCTGTCCCGGGGACGCGGTCGACCAGCTCCGCGGTCCGAGGCAGCGCGCGGTCAGGCCAGCGTGCCGGCCCGCCAGAGCGTTCCCGCCGCCGACAGGTCCTGCGCGTAGCTGCTCAGCCGCAGGGCGCGCGTCGTGAGCCCACTCGATCGCCCCGGCTCCGTCGGCTCGTAGTCGTCGGCCGTATGGGTCGCGCCGGATGCCTGCACGCGGCAGAACGCCGCCGCACGGTCGATAGCGACCGCGAAATCGCCGCGGAACGCCCCCCGGAGGATGGTGTCGATGAGCGTGACGAGCTCATCGGGGTTCGCCGGCACCGGTGCACCCGCGATCGCCGCGTCGGCCGAAGCCAGCTCGACCCGCCCGCGCTCGTACAGCAGGGCCGCCGTCTGCGGGTCGGCGTGGATGGCGAGCTGCAGCAGGTACAACCGCCACAGCGCGCCGGGAAGCGTGCGCGCGGGGGCTTTCGACCACAGTTCCGCGATCTCGTCGATGCCGTGCTCGGCGGTGAAGGCCACGAGTCGCTCGGCGCTCACGCCGCTCTCGTCGGCGCGCACGCGGGCGAGCAGAGCCGACGCCGTCGCATGCGCGATCCGCGTCTCCTCGGCCGGATCATGCGCCCCGACGATGTTGTCGAAGTCGCTGGACGGGCGCCGGACGGGACGATGATGCTGCTCGGGCATCCCTCCAGGGTACGCGCGATCCGCGCACACCCTCCCTGCTCAGGCCGTGGGGATGACGATGAGCGGGTCGGTGGTCGGCAGGCCGTTCGGCGATCCGCCCGCCTGCTCGACCGTCACCGCGATGACGTCGCCCGCGTGCATCTCGCCGTCGAGGACCGCCGTCGAGGTGGTGCCGTCGGCGTCGAACACGCCCGCCGACACAGGGGTGGTGCCGCGCACGAACCACATCTCGTACGTCTTGCCGTCTTCCGGCGCCGAGAGGCCGTCGGTGACGAGCACCGCCGCTCCCAACGACGGGGACCAGTGCGCGGTGGCCGTCGTGCCGTCGTCGAGCATGACGCTCGCCTCGGCCGCGTCTCCGGCGCCCTCGATCTTCTCCAGCGCCACGACGCTCGCCGGGCGGTTGAGGTAGTCGTTCACCGCGACGGCACCGACGCCGACGCCGACCAGGAGTGCGAGGCAGGCGGCGAGCGCGAACACCGCGCGAGACCACCGACGCGGGGCGCGGATCTCCCCACCGGACGACGGATGCTCCGGCTCCGTCGCTCCTGGGTCGTCCTCCGCGGAGGCGAACCCGGCGATGTCGTCGGCATCCGGGGCATCCGAGTGCTGCGGGGTGGTCGCGATGCGGGCCATCAGCGCCGCACGGATGTCGGGACGGGGCACCTCGTCGGTGAACGGGGTGGACAGCTGCGCCGCGGTGGCGGCATCCGCCTCGATGATGTGGTGCCACTCGGGATGCTCGGCGAGGGTGAGACGGAAGCGTCGTTCGTCCTGCGGGGAGAGGGCGTGCAGGGCCGCGCCCGCCGCGAGTTCCGCGAAGTCCTTCTCGTTCATGCCGTCACCCCCATTGCCGTGCGAAGGCGGGTGAGTCCATCCCGCATCCGTGTCTTGATCGTTCCCAGTGGCGTGCCCAGCAGAGCCGAGATCTCGTTCTGACTGTAACCGCCGTAGTAGGCCAGGACGATCGCCTCGCGCTGCGCCTCGGGGAGCCCCGCGAGCGCTCCCGCGACGCGTTGCCCTTCGATGCTCAGCTCGACCTGTTCCGCCACGCTGTCGTGGGCCACGCCGATATCCCGCAGGCCAGCCTTCACATCACGATCGGAGCTGGACTGCGAAGATCGTACGCGATCCACCGCCCGGCGGTGAGCGATCGTCATGATCCATGTTCGTCCTTGGCCCTTGTTCGGAGCGAACCGGGAAGCGGATTGCCAGATCTCGAGGAAGACCTCCTGCAGCACCTCCTCGCTCTGCGAACGGTTCACCAGCACGCGCAGGATGAGGCCGAACACCCGCGACGAGAGCATGTCGTACAGCTCTGCGAACGCGGACTGGTCTCCCGAGGCGACGGCGACGAGGAGGTCGGCGACGGCGTCGCGCGCCGAACCGTCCTCGGGAACATCCATCCCATCGATGACCATCCCTACCAGCATGCCGTATCCCTCCCTCCCCCGTGCGCAGGCGCGAGGGCCCGCGCGCGGGCGATCACGCGCGAGCGCTCGCACGGGGCCGCCGACGGACGCGCACGAACCGGCTCTCGCATCGGTGCCCCCGGCCATCGAAACCGGGCGCAGGACTACGGATGGAGGTTGATTTTCCGCGGAATTCCGCGGGTTCTCGAGAAATTTCGAAGAATTTCCCATCCGATCGCCGCGGGGTTCCGAACACCTGTCAACGCCACGGAGAGGCCGTGGTGGAAACGCTTGAAGGAGCTTGAGATGTTCAGCACCAAGAAGAAGGTCACCGCAGCACTGACGCTCACGGTTGCGAGCGCGTTCCTGCTCTCCGCCTGTTCGATGGGCAGCGACACGAGCAGCAGCGACGAGTCGATGGAGCCGTCGTCGGCCCCCGAGACGTCGGAGTCGACCGAGATGGAGATGGACCCGGCGGCGAACCTCGTCGGCCCCGGCTGCGCGGCATACGCCGAGGCCGTTCCGGACGGTTCGGGCTCGGTCGCCGGCATGGCGCAGGACCCGGTCGCGGTCGCCGCCTCCAACAACCCCCTGCTCACCACCCTGGTCTCGGCCGTCAGCGGCGAGCTCAACCCCGACGTGAACCTCGTCGACACGCTCAACGGCGACGAGTTCACCGTCTTCGCGCCGGTCGATGACGCCTTCGCCAAGATCGACCCCGCCACCATCGAGGCTCTCAAGACCGACAGCGCCACGCTGAGCTCGATCCTGACGTACCACGTTGTCCCCGGCCAGATCGCGCCGTCCGACATCGCCGGCATGCACACCACCGTCAACGGCGCCGACCTCGAGGTCACCGGCAGCGGTGACGACCTCATGGTCAACGACGCCACCGTCATCTGCGGCGGCGTGCAGACCGCCAACGCCACCGTGTACCTCATCGACACGGTGCTGATGCCCCCGGCACAGTAAGTCCGGGAGTGCTCGCGGGAGACCGCGGCACGCACTGACCCTCTTCCGTCCGGGGAGGATCGGAAGAGGGAAGAGCAGAGGGCCGTTGACGATGGCTGTGTCGTCAACGGCCCTCTTGTGTGCGCCCTAGACTGGGAGCACGGGCCTCTAGCTCAGTTGGCAGAGCATCGGACTTTTAATCCGCGGGTCGTGGGTTCGAGCCCCACGGGGCCCACCGCATCCTCCATCGCCGGCACGCGCCTATCAGGCCCGTTCCGCTCTCACCACCCCCTTCACGCCACGACGGTTTCGCGGGACGGTTGGAACATCCCACCGACCCCCACGAAAGGAACGATCATGGCGACCCTCACCGACAAGCGAGTGGCATTCCTCGCGACCGACGGCTTCGAGGACAGCGAGCTCACGAGCCCGTGGGAGGCGGTCACGAGCGCGGGAGCGAACGCGACGATGATCGCCCCGGAGTCCTCCGACATCACGGGAAAGAACGGACACGTGCAGTCCGTCGACCTCACCTCCGGCGGAGCATCCGCCGACGACTTCGACGCGCTGGTCCTGCCGGGCGGCGTCGTGAACGCCGATCACCTGCGCATGGACGACGCATCCGTGGCCCTCGCGAAGGCGTTCTTCGCGCAGCACAAGCCGGTCGGCGTCATCTGCCACGGCGCCTGGATCCTCATCGAGGCCGGCGTCGTCGAGGGGCGCACGCTCACCAGCTATCCGAGCCTGAAGACCGACCTCCGCAACGCCGGCGCCGAGTGGGTCGACGAGGAGGTCGTGGTCGATTCGGGTCTCGTCTCGAGCCGCACGCCCGACGACCTGCCTGCCTTCAACGCGAAGGTCGTCGAGGAGATCGGCGAGGGGCAGCACGAGGGCCAGACGGCCTGACGCCCCCTCGGATCACGCGAGCCGCGCCCGGTGCCGACGCACCGCGGCGCGGTTCGCGCATCTGACCGAGCAGAACCGCTGGCGCCCGTTGCGCGTCACGTCGGCGACCACACGCGTGCAGGGGGATGCCTCGCAGCGCGCCAGCCGATCCATGCCGCGCGTGACGAGGTGCAGCGAGGTGCCGAGACTGATGATCGCCCGCAGCACGAACGGCAGCGAGGGCACGTCGTCGCGATAGTGCAGATGCCATCCCTCGCCGTCGTGGTTGGTGAGCCGCGGGTACGCCGCCGACCGCTCGAGTTGCGCGTTCAGCAGCACGGCACGGGCATCCGGATCCGACTCGTCGACGATCGCGAGCCAGTCGTCGATGACCTCGCGCACGCGGGCGTGGTCATCGGATGCCGCGGGGAACGTCATCGTCATGCCCTTCTCGACCGTGCGCCGCTCGATGCCCTCTCGATCGGACGGCCAATCGTTCGCCAGCGAGGCGGCGAGCAGCACGGCGTACTCACCGTAAGGGTTGAGATGCATAAGAGCATTACATCACCCTGGAGACATGACCTCGCCGCAGACCCTCCCCCTCTCCGTGCCCCACGCCGGCTCGACGGTCCACGAGCATGCGTGGATCACCGAGTCGAGACACCCGACGAGCGACGGCGTCGTCCTCTACGTCCGGTGCGCGTCGTGCCCCGCCCGCCGCGTGGATGTGCACGCCGCCGCTCCCGCACCAGCTGCTCTGAGCCGCATCGTGGGCCCGACACGCTAGGCCGCCTCGTGCGCCCGACACGCTAGGTCGCCTCGTGCCCGAAACGCTAGGTCATGAGGTCGGCCAGCGCGCGCACGGTCCGCAGGTTCCGAGCCGTCCCCTCCACGCCCAGAGCTCGGTCGAGCACCGGGCGCGTGAGCTTGGTGGCGTGCACACCGGCCTCGCCGTAGCTGATCCAGAGATCACGCCCGACGAGAGCGATGTCCTCCCCGGGCACGAGCCGCTCGCGCAGCGCCGCCTCGGCCCCCGGGGCGGGCTCCGCCTCCAGGAACATCGCGTGCAGCAGCTTCTCCACCGGGTCGATGAACGGCTGCGCGGCCAGGGCGGCCACCAGCTCGCCGTGTGATCGGTGGATGACGGGCGTGTCCACCTCGAATCGCTCCCGGATCAGTGTCCGCACGTGCGCGCACGCCGCGGCGGGATCCGCGGGATGCGCGCAGACGATGTTGCCGCTGGCGATGTACGTCGACACGTCGCTCAGCTCCCCCGCCGCCGCCAGCTCGGCGCGCAGGTCGGCCATCGGCACCCGGTTGCGCCCGCTGACGTTCACCGCACGCAGCAGCAGGACGCTGCGGCTCACGCCCGCGTGCTCTCGAGCAGCTCCGCACTGGCGTGAGCGAGTTCGGCGACCGC
>DAMDKH010000027.1:0-15922 GCA_032099965.1 Microbacterium sp. | reverse complement strand
GGCGCGTATCCGGGCTGGGCCGGCGGGGCGTAACCCTGCGGCGCGGGAGGCGTGTAGCCCTGCGGCGCTCCGTATCCGGGAGCGGCGTAGCCGGCCTGCGGCTGCGCGGCGGACGGCTGGGCGGGGATGCCCTGCCACACCGTGCGGTCACCGAGGAAGCCGTTGCCGGCCCACGGAGCGGGGGCGACGTTCGTGTTCCAGCGCGACTTGTCGAAGGCGTTGATGCCCAGCCAGACGATCGACAGGAAGATGTAGAGGACGACCCAGATGGCGTCCTTCTGGAGCTTGAGTCCGATGCGCCAGGCGGCGAGCACCGACAGCACGCCCATCGCGATCGAGAACAGCGCGCCGATCCCGATCCAGGACAGCAGCAGCGCGCCACCCAGGCAGTAGAGCACGAGCCACGGGCTCAGGTCACCGAGCTTGAAGAAGATCATGGTGTTGTACACGGGCACCCAGGCGCGCCACTTGCCTTCGACGCCGGCCTTCTCGAAGACCTTCATCATGAAGAGCGAGTAGATCACGTAGGACGCGATCGCCAGGACGAAGCCGAGAATCAGCAGGCCGCCCAGCGCGGCCCAGTATCCCGAGTCGTAGTAAGGGTTCATGATCCCCTCCGGATCCGATGGTGTTGACGCCGATGCGCGCCGCGTGACCACCATAGCGGTGCGCTGAACCACCGAGCAACGACCGCACCGGCGCTTCCCGGAATGCGCGGCGTGCGAGCTAGTCGGCGGCCACGAGCTCCCACACGCCGGACTCCCCCGCGTCGCGCAGCACGATCCCCCGCCGCGCAGCCCACGCACGGAGGCCTCGGGCGGTGGTGACGGACGGGCGGTCCTCAGCCAACGCACGCACGAGGAGCCCTTTCGACTTCTTGTTGAAGTGATTCAGCGCGCGGGAACCGCCGTCGCCGTCGTCCGTGACCACGCGCACGTAGGCCGACGGCGTCGCGGCCGGAATCGGGCCGAGCGCACCGTAGGCCTCGCTGCGCAGGTCGAGGACGAAGGACGGGGCACTCTCGCCGAGGGCCCGCGTCGTGGCATCCGTCCAGTGCCGTCGAAGGGGCGGCAGACCGGGAAGCGAGGTGCCGGCCGCGAGGCGATAGGCGGGGATGCCGTCCAGTGCCCCGACCGGACCGAACGGAGCGGAATGGATCCAGACGTGTGCGCCGAGCCACCGTCGGGAGGCCGGCGCCAGCGAACGCGCGTCGAGAGCATCGAAGAGCACGCCCGTGTAGCGGTCGACGGCGGGGAGCGTGGGCGCCTCGAAGAGCGCACGGTTGTGGGCGACGTCTCCCCGCTGTCGTGCGCTGAGCTTCAGGACGCGCAGAGCCGCCTCCTCGTCGGTCGCCAGGTCGACCAGTGCCCGGGCCACCGACTCGCGCTGCGGCCGGAGCATCGGCAGCGCCAGGGCGTCGAGATCGAGCGGCGGCCCGTCGCCACCCGGGTGCTTCGTCTCGGACGGCGGAAGCAGGATCTTCATGGGACCTCGGGAAAAGCAGATGCGTCCGCCTCGGAAACCCGCGAGCGGGTCCGAGACGGACGCATCGAGCGAACTGCTAGGAGATGAGAGCCGCGTTGCCCGCGACGATCGTCAGGATGTTGCCCTCCATCGAGAGGAACCCGTCCTGCGCGTTCGCGAGCACCTTGGTGCCATCGGTCTGGGTGATCCGGACCTGACCCTCGGCGAGGATGGCCAGTACCGGCTCGTGACCGGTCATGAACCCGATCTCACCCTCGACGGTCTTGGCGACCACGAGGCTCGCCTCCCCCGACCAGACCTCCGCGTCGGCGGAGACGAGGCTGACATTGAGCGCCATGGTCAGGCGTTCTCCTTCTGGATCTTGGCCCACTGCTCTTCGACGTCGGAGATACCGCCGACGTTGAAGAAGGCCTGCTCGGCGACGTGGTCGAAGTCACCGCGGGTGATCGCGTCGAACGACTCGATGGTCTCCTTGAGCGGGACCGTCGAACCCTCGACACCGGTGAACTTCTTCGCCATGTAGGTGTTCTGCGAGAGGAACTGCTGGATGCGACGCGCACGCGACACGACGATCTTGTCTTCCTCGGAGAGCTCATCGACACCGAGGATGGCGATGATCTCCTGCAGCTCCTTGTTCTTCTGGAGGATCTGCTTGACGGTCGTCGCGACGCGGTAGTGGTCCTCGCCCAAGTAACGCGGGTCCATGATGCGCGACGTCGAGGTCAGCGGATCGATGGCCGGGTACAGACCCTTCGACGCGATCTCACGAGACAGCTCGGTCGTCGCGTCGAGGTGGGCGAAGGTCGTCGCCGGAGCCGGGTCGGTGTAGTCATCGGCCGGCACGTAGATCGCCTGCAGAGAGGTGATCGAGTGCCCGCGCGTCGACGTGATGCGCTCCTGGAGGAGACCCATCTCGTCGGCGAGGTTCGGCTGGTAACCCACGGCCGACGGCATGCGGCCGAGCAGCGTGGAGACCTCGGATCCGGCCTGCGTGAAGCGGAAGATGTTGTCGATGAAGAGCAGCACGTCCTGCTTCTGCACGTCGCGGAAGTACTCCGCCATCGTGAGCGCGGACAGGGCGACGCGCAGACGCGTCCCCGGCGGCTCGTCCATCTGGCCGAAGACGAGGGCGGTCTTGTCGAAGACGCCCGCCTCCTCCATCTCGACGATGAGGTCGTTGCCCTCGCGGGTGCGCTCGCCGACGCCGGCGAACACGGAGACACCGCCGTGGTCCTGCGCGACGCGCTGGATCATCTCCTGGATGAGGACGGTCTTGCCGACGCCGGCGCCGCCGAACAGGCCGATCTTTCCACCCAGCACGTAGGGGGTGAGGAGGTCGATCGACTTGATGCCGGTCTCGAACATCTGGGTCTTGGACTCCAGCTGGTCGAAGTTCGGCGCCTTGCGGTGGATCGGCCAGCGCTCGGTGACCTCGATGGTCTCGCCGGGCTCGAGGTTCAGGACCTCGCCGATCACGTTGAAGACCTTGCCCTTGGTGACGTCGCCGACGGGGACGGAGATCGCCTCGCCGGTGTTGCGCACCTCCTGGCCGCGGACGATGCCGTCGGTGGGCTTCAGGGCGATGGCACGAACGAGGTCGTCGCCGAGGTGCTGAGCAACCTCGAGCGTGATCTCGGTCGACTCGTCGCCGATCACGATGGTGGTCTTCAGTGCGTTGTAGATGTCGGGGATCGAGTCGTGCGGGAACTCGATGTCGACAACCGGACCGTTGACGCGTGCGACGCGCCCGACGACCGCGGTCGCGGGCTGGTCAGCCGTAGCGGTGGTGGTCATTTCTTCGTCTCTTTCCTGAGGGTCTGTCAGCTCGATGCGAGAGCGTCGGCGCCACCGACGATCTCGGCGATCTGCTGGGTGATCTCGGCCTGACGCGCGTTGTTGCGCAGGCGGGTGTAGTCGGTGATCAGCTTGTCGGCGTTGTCGCTGGCGGACTTCATCGCCTTCTGCGTCGCCGCCTGCTTGGCGGCAGACGACTGCAGCAGCGCGTTGAAGACACGGCTCTGGATGTACACCGGCAGGATCGCGTCGAGCACGGTCTCGGCATCCGGTTCGAACTCGTACAGCGGGTAGATCGCGCTCCCCGCCTCCGACTCGTCGGCCTCCGCGATCTCGAGCGGAAGCAGACGGACGGACTCCGGAGACTGCGTCATCATGCTGACGAACCGGTTGAAGACGAGATGGATCTCGTCGACCCCGCCGTCGTCGCCGCCGCGGGAGAACGCGTCGAGCAGCGCCGAAGAGATCTCCTCGGCCGTCTGGAACGACGGGGTGTCGGTGTCGCCCGTCCACTCCGCCGCGGACTCGATGCGACGGAACTGGAAGTACCCCACGGCCTTGCGGCCGACGAGGTAGAACACCGGCTCCTTGCCCTGGCTGCGCAGCAGCTCGGCGACCTCGAGGCCCTCACGGAGGATCTGCGAGTTGAACGCACCGGCGAGCCCACGGTCAGACGAGAAGATCACGACCGCGGAACGGCGGATCTGCTCGGGCTCGCGAGTGAGCGGGTGGTCGACGCTCGAGTGCGTCGCGACGGCCGACACGGCCCTCGTCACGGCTCGCGCGAAGGGAGTGGACGCCTTGACGCGTGCCATCGCCTTCTGGATGCGCGAAGCCGCGATGAGTTCCATCGCCTTCGTGATCTTCTTGGTCGTCTGAGCAGAACTGATCTTCTGCTTGTAGACCCTGAGTTGTGCGCCCATTAATCAGTACCCCACGCGGTTACGCGCGACGACCCTTGACGATCTTCTCCTGGTTGACGTCGTCGACCTCGGCCGCGGCGTGCTCCTCGTGACCCGGGGCGCCGATCGCGCTGCCCTTGCCACCCTGGAACTCCAGGACGAAAGCGTCCGTGTGCTTCGCCAGTTCGGCCGCCGTCGCGTCGTCGAGGACGTTCGTCTCGCGCAGCGTGTCGAGCACCGTCGTGTTGCGACGCAGGTAGTCGAGAAGCTCGCGCTCGAACCGCAGCACGTCTTCGACCTCGATCGTGTCGAGCTTGCCGTTCGTTCCGGCCCAGATCGAGACGACCTGCTCCTCGACGGGGTACGGCGAGTACTGCGGCTGCTTGAGGAGCTCGGTCAGACGTGCACCTCGCGACAGCTGACGACGCGAAGCCGCGTCGAGGTCGGAGGCGAACATCGCGAAGGCCTCGAGCGAGCGGTACTGCGCCAGCTCCAGCTTCAACGTTCCGGAGACCTTCTTGATCGACTTCACCTGAGCGTCGCCACCGACACGCGAGACGGAGATACCCACGTCGACCGCAGGACGCTGGTTGGCGTTGAAGAGGTCGGACTGGAGGAAGATCTGGCCGTCGGTGATCGAGATCACGTTGGTCGGAATGTACGCCGAGACGTCGTTGGCCTTGGTCTCGATGATCGGAAGACCGGTCATCGAACCCGCTCCGAGCTCATCGGAGAGCTTCGCGCACCGCTCGAGCAGACGGGAGTGCAGGTAGAAGACGTCACCGGGGTAGGCCTCGCGGCCCGGCGGGCGACGGAGGAGCAGCGACACGGCGCGGTACGCCTCAGCCTGCTTCGACAGGTCGTCGAAGATGATGAGGACGTGCTTGCCGCCGTACATCCAGTGCTGACCGATGGCCGAGCCCGTGTACGGAGCGAGGTACTTGAAGCCCGCGGGGTCGGACGCCGGAGCAGCCACGATCGTGGTGTACTCCAGAGCGCCGGCCTCTTCGAGCGCGCCCTTCACCGAAGCGATAGTCGAGCCCTTCTGGCCGATGGCGACGTAGATGCAGCGGACCTGCTTGTTGACGTCGCCCGACTCCCAGTTGGCCTTCTGGTTGATGATCGTGTCGATCGCGATGGCCGTCTTGCCGGTCTGGCGGTCGCCGATGATCAGCTGACGCTGACCGCGGCCGACGGGGATCATCGCGTCGATCGCCTTGATGCCGGTCTGCATCGGCTCGTGCACCGACTTGCGCTGCATGACGCCGGGCGCCTGCAGCTCGAGGGCACGGACGCCCTCGGTCGCGATCGAGCCGAGGCCGTCGATCGGGTTGCCGAGCGGGTCGACGACACGGCCGAGGTAGCCGTCGCCGACGGGGACCGAGAGGACCTCACCGGTACGGGTGACCTCCTGGCCGGCCTCGATGCCGGTGAAGTCGCCGAGGATGACCACGCCGATCTCGTGCTCGTCGAGGTTCAGAGCGAGACCCTTGGTGCCGTTCTGGAACGTCACCAGCTCGTTGGCCATGACACCGGGCAGTCCTTCGACGTGCGCGATGCCGTCTGCGGCGTCGATGACGGTGCCGACCTCGGTCGCCGCTGCCCCGGTGGGCTCGTAGGCGGCGGCGAAGTCCTTCAGCGCGTCACGGATGACGTCGGGGCTGATCGATAGTTCTGCCATTGTCTTCCCTTTGTATCTGGGTGCGCGGTTCCCCGCGCGAAGTCGTGTTAGCCCGCGAGCTTCTGGCGAAGATCTGCGAGACGGGCGGCGATGCTGCCGTCGATGACGTCGTCGGCGATCTGCACGCGCAGGCCTCCGATGACCGTCGGGTCGATGACCACGTTGAGCGCGATCGCACCGCCGTAGCGACGCGAGAGTGCGTCGCCGAGACGAGTGCGCTGGGCGTCGCTGAGCTCGGATGCGCTGTACACCGTCGCCACAACGCGCTGGCGCTGGTCGGAGACGATGCGCATCGCGCGGCTCAGCAGCTGACGGATCCGCCGCTCGCGCGGCTGACGCACCAGGGAGGAGACGATCAGCGCCGCCGGGGCGCTGGTCGTGCCGGTGAGGAGGCGCTCGACGAGCGACACCTTCGCCTCGGGACCGCCGAGCCGGCTGCCCAGGGCGAGCTCCAACTCGGGGTTCGATGCGACGATGCGGCTGAAGCCGAAGAGCTCTCCCTCGACATCGGCACCGGGTTCGGCGATGGTCGCCGCACGGATGGCGAGTTCGACGATGCCGTCGATCAGCTCGGCGGCATTCGACCAACGCTCCGCGACGACCGTGCGCAGCACCGTCTGGGTGTTCACCGACATGCCGGCGAACACCGCGGAGACGACGTTCTGCCGCGCCGAGACGGGAGCCGACGGATCGGCCAGCGCGCCGCTCAGCTGCGACGTCTCCTCCACCGCGTACGCGGCAGCGAAGAGCTCCCGCGCGGTGTCGAGGGTGACGCCGTTCGCTGCGGCAAGCGTCTGGATGGATGCCGCGAGTGCCTGAGTGGTCGCGCTGCCCATTACTGAGCCGCCTTCTCGGATGCCTCGAGGTCGGCCAGGAAGCGGTCGACCACAGCCGTCGCACGCGCGTCGTCGGACAGCGTCTCGCCGACCACGCCGCCGGCGAGGTCGAGCGCGAGCGATCCGACCTCGCTGCGCAGCGAGACGAGCGCAGCCTGGCGCTCCGCCTCGATCTGCGTGTGCGCGGTCGCGGTGAGACGAGCCGCCTCGGTCGAGGCCGTCTGCTTGGCCTCGGCGACGATCTTCTTGCCGTCCTCACGGGCGGCTTCGCGGATCTCACCAGCCTCGGTGCGTGCCTCGGCCAGCTGACGGGTGTACTCCTCGAGTGCCGCCTCGGCCTGCTTCTGCGCCTCGTCCGCCTTCGCGATGTTGCCCTCGATGGCGGCGGACCGCTCGTCGAGCATGGCGGTGAGCTTCGGAAGGGCGACCTTCCACACCACCAGCAGGATGACGACGAACCACAGACCCGACCAGATGATGTCGTACCACGCGGGGATCAGCGGGTTGTGCGCCGCCTCACCCTCTGCTGCGAGGTTCGTGACAAGAGCGTTCAGCATCCTGTCTCCTTCTGAAGTCGGTGGGGATTACGCGGGGAACGGGATGAATGCGACGGCGATGCCGACGAACGCAAGCGCCTCGGTGAAGGCGATACCGATCCACATGAGGACCTGGAGACGGCCGGCCAGCTCGGGCTGACGGGCGACGCCCTCGATGGTCTTGCCGACGACGATGCCCACACCGATGGCCGGGCCGATCGCTGCGAGGCCGTAGCCGACCGCACCGATGTGACCGTTGATTTCAGCGAGAACCGTAGTAGCGTCCACGGGTTTTTCCTTTCGTTGGGTGGGACGGCAGTTGCCGACCCGCTCAGTGCTCTTCTGCGACCGCGAGCTGGATGTAGACCGCGGTGAGGACGGTGAAGACGTAAGCCTGGAGGACGGCGACGAGGATCTCGAAGAGAGTGAAGGCGCCGCCGAAGGCGAGGGTTCCGACACCGAGAGCGGCCCAGCCGCCACCCGCGGTGAAGAAGAAGAACTGGGTCGCTGCGAAGCAGAGCACCAGGAGCATGTGGCCGACGACCATGTTCATGAGAAGTCGGAGCATCAGCGTGACCGGCCGCAGGATGAACGTCGAGACGAGCTCGATGATCGCAACGATCGGCAGCGCGAAGACCGGCACGCCCTGCGGGAAGAGCGCGTTCTTGAAGAAGCGCACCCCGTGCTGGCGGATTCCGGCGTAGATGAAGGTGAAGTAGCTCACCACGGCGAGCAACAGCGGGACGGCGGCGATGCTCGTTCCGGCGATGTTCAGGAACGGGATGATGCCCGTGATGTTCATGAACAGCACCATGAAGAAGATCGTGGCGAGGATCGGGAGGAATCGCTCCCCGTCGCGGCGCCCGAGCAGATCGTGCGCGATGCCGCCGCGGACGAATCCGAGACCCATCTCCACGAGGCTCTGGAAGCGGCCGGGGACGACCTTCATGCGGCGCGTGCCGAGCCAGAGGATGAGCACCACGGCAATGACCGAGAGCAGCTGGACCAGATGGATCCGGTGCACCGGGATACCTGCGACGTTGAAGAGGATCTCCGGGAAGAACTCATCGATCGAAGGGCCGTGGAACTCGCCATCGGACGCGAGTCGGGGGGTCAGGGTCGCAGCGAGATTAAACAGCGCGGGCTCCAGCTTCGGGGCACCGGTCAGAACCGGGGCGACGATGGTCGGTGTGCTTCAGGCGCAAGCGCTCGCGGGCGAGCGGCGGGCACAGGTCAACCTTATCAGAGTCAGAGGGCACGCGAATCCGGTCCGTCGGCTTCGCCGTGCGACGCAGTGCCGGTCGGGCGGGAACCGGGTGCGACATCCTCCGGCACCTCCGTGGGCAGCGAGGCGTCGCTGACGTGGGGTAGACGCATGCGCGTGAGCACGATGACGTCGATCACCAGGGACATCACCACGCCGGCCACGATCGACAGGAAGAACACCAGGGGCTCGATCCAGGGCTGTCCGCTGAGCACGATCATCACCACGACGAAGACGCCGAGCTTCAGCAGCCACCCGCCGAGGACGATCGCGAAGAACAGTTGCACATAGAGCGGATCGCCGTACCAGCGGTTCGCGATGAGGATGCTGATGCCGGTGATCGCGAGGAAGACCGCCGAGAGCAGGATGCCGAGGAGGCCGCTGATCAGCCCCTCCCCCTGCGCGACGGCGAAGCCGACGGCCCCCGCGACGACCGCGAGACCGACGGTCGCGACCGCCGACCAGATGAGAGTGCGGCGCAGGATCGGCGTGCTCGACACGGGACTCGGGCTCATGAGGACTCCAGGGTGGTGGTTTCGGGGTCCGCTGCCCGAGGGGCGGGACGGGAGGGCTTGAGGGTGAGGACGAGGCAGGCGACGACGCCGACGACACCGAACACGACACCGGGAAGGTACTGTCCGGGCCAGTCCTCTCGCGCACCCACGTACATGAGCAGCACCGCGAGGGAGATCACGGCCGTCCATGCGTAGAAGATGAGGACGGCATCACGATCGCGGTGTCCGAGGTCGAGCATCCGGTGATGGAGGTGCTTGCGGTCCGGGGAGAACGGGGACTTCCCGGCATGCATCCGCCGGAGCACGGCGAGGCCGAAGTCGAGCAGCGGGAGCAGCACCACCATCAGCGGCAGCAGGATCGGGATGAACGCGCCGAGCAGCTGCGACCGGCCGAGCCGCTCGGGGTCGAGCGCCGACGGATCCATCTGGCCCGTGATGGCGACGGCGGAGGTCGCCATCAGCAGGCCGAGGACCAGCGCGCCGGAGTCGCCCATGAAGAGCTTCGCGGGACTCCAGTTCCAGGGCAGGAACCCCAGGCACGCGCCGATGAGCACGGCGGCGATGAAGGTGGAGAGGTTGAAGTAGCTCGACGCGCCGGAATCCCGCGTGAAGATGTACGAGTAGGCGAAGAACACGCCGTTGGCGATGAGGCAGACACCCGCCACGAGTCCGTCGAGCCCGTCGATGAAGTTCACCGCGTTCATCACCACGACGATCGCGAACATCGTGATCGTGATGCTGAGCCAGCTGGAGAACACGAGCAGGTCGCCGATCGGCAGCGAGAGGATCTGCAGGCCACCGCCGATCGTGAGCACCGCGGCGGCGACGAACTGCGCGCCGAGCTTGATCATCCAGTCGAGGTCCCACAGATCGTCGACGACGCCGATCACCGCGATGATGAGGGCCGCGCCGAGGATGGACCACATCGTCTGCGGCGGATTCCAGATGGTCTGGAAGAACGGGTTGGTCGCCGAGAACCCGACCGCGGCGGCGATGCCGAGGAAGATGGCGACCCCTCCGAGGCGCGGCTTCGGGGTCGTGTGCACGTCGCGATCGCGGATCGCGGGGTAGAGCTTGTAGCGGAGGCTGAGCTTCCACACCGCCCAGGTGAGCACGAAGGTGATCACCGCGGTCAGCAGGATCGTGAAGAGGTACTGAGTCACGAATCCTCGCCGCGCGGCGCCGGCGTCTCCGGCTCGGGCGCGGGCTCCAGCAGATCGCCCAGAACCTCCTCCAGCCGCTCGCGACTCACGGCGCCGTCCCGCAGGATCCGCACGCGACCGGGCTCGGCGGCGGGCACCCTGGCGACCAGGGGCGTCGCGTCGACGATCGTCGAGGCGACACCGTCGCGACTCATCCCGTCGGCGAGGTACACCGCCACGCTCTCGCCGAGCATGGACTCCGCATCGTAGGCGGAGACCGCGGCCGCCATGCCGGTGAGGTTCGCGCTCGACACCGCCAGCGGGCCCGTCTCGGCGAGGAGTTCGAGGGCCACCCGGCCCTCCGGCATGCGCACGGCGACCGTCCCCTCGGTCTCGCCGAGGTCCCAGACGAGGGACGGCTGAGCGGGGAGGACGATCGTCAGGCCGCCGGGCCAGAACGCGTCGACGAGCCGTTGCACCGGCTCGGGGATCGTCTCGGCGAGGGCGTTCAGCGTCTCCTTCGTGCCGATCAGCACGGGCGGCGGCTGGTCGCGTCCCCGGCCCTTCGCGTCGAGGAGTCGCTGCACGGCGGCCGGCGAGAAGGCGTCGGCGGCCACGCCGTACACGGTGTCGGTGGGCATCACGATGAGCTCGCCGCGGCCGATCGCCTGGCGTGCGTGGCGCATCCCGGCGAGCAGCTGAGCCTCGTCGCCGCAGTCGAAGATGGAGGACATGTCGCATCGATTCTACGCGAGCGACGGATCAGGCTCCGTCAGGGCCGCAGAGCGGTCGTCGAACGGTCCCGCAGCGTCAGATCGCGATGGGTCGCCGTCGCGCGCCATCCGTCGTCCTCGAGGAGGCGGCGGATGTCGGCGCCCTGCAGCTCGCCGTGCTCGATGACGAGCAGTCCCCCTGGCCGGAGGAGCCGCAGCGCGCTGTGGCTGAGGGTGCGGACGAGGTCGAGCCCGTCCGCCCCGCCGTAGAGCGCCATCGCCGGATCGTGGAGGCGCACCTCGGGGTCGCGCGGGATCGCGTCGTCCGGCACGTAGGGCGGGTTGGAGACGACGACGGAGGCGAGTCCGTCGAGCTCGGGGAACGCGTCGGCCATGTCGGCGAGCACGAGGGTGAGGTTCGCCGCCCCGGCGGTGTTCCGACGCGCCCAGGCGTAGGCATCCGGGGAGAGCTCGGCGGCGAACACGCGGGCATGCGGCACCTCGGTCGCCATGGCGAGAGCGATCGCGCCGCTCCCGGTGCCCAGATCGACGCCGATCGGCTCCGCCTCGGGGGCGTGCAGGAGCGCATCGATCGCATGCTGGACCACGCCCTCGGTCTCGGGCCGGGGCACGAAGACCCCGGGGCCGACGGCGAGCGTGAGATGCCGGAACGGGGCGACGCCCGTGATGTGCTGCAGCGGCTCGCGGGCCTCGCGCCGCGCGAGCGCCGTCTCGAACCGCTCCGCCTCGTCGCCGGTCAGCGTATCGCCGCGTACGGTCGCGGCCTGCACCTCGCCCCGGCCCAGACCGCGGACGTGTCCGAGGAGGAGCTCGGCGTCGACGAGCGGATCGGGAACGCCGGCGGCGGCGAGCCGCGTCGAGGCAGCGCGCAGCAGCGAGGCGATGGAGCTTCCGGGCATGCTCTCCAGCGTAGGGCTCCGGGGCCGTCACAATGGCCTCCGCCGCCGACCCCTCGCATAGGCTGGGACGGAAGCGACGCGAACAGGAAGGCTCCTCCATGCCCGGCATCCACTCCGACATCACCACCGCGTTCGGCAACACCCCGCTCGTGCGTCTCAACCGCGTGACGGAGGGCCTCGGTGCGACCGTGCTCGGCAAGCTCGAGTTCTACAACCCCGCATCGAGCGTGAAGGACCGCATCGGCATCGCGATGATCAATGCGGCCGAGGCGTCGGGCGAGCTGAAGCCCGGCGGGACCATCGTCGAGTCGACGAGCGGCAACACGGGCATCGCCCTCGCCATGGTCGGCGCGGCCCGCGGATACAAGGTCATCCTCACCATGCCGGCCTCGATGTCGAAGGAGCGGCGCGTGCTGCTCAAGGCCTTCGGCGCGGAGATCGTGCTCACCGATCCGACCAAGGGCATGAGCGGTGCCATCGAGATCACGCGGCAGATCGTCGCCGACACCCCCGGCGCCGTCTGGGTGCGGCAGTTCGAGAACGCCGCCAACCCGCAGATCCACCGCGAGACCACGGCACAGGAAATCCTCCGCGACACCGATGGCGACGTGGACATCTTCGTGGCGGGCGTGGGCACCGGCGGCACCGTCACCGGCACCGGCCAGGCGCTCAAGGCCGCGAAGCCCGGAGTGCAGGTCATCGCCGTCGAGCCGAAGGACTCCCCCGTGCTGAGCGAGGGTCACCCCGGTCCCCACAAGATCCAGGGGATCGGACCGAACTTCGTGCCGGCGATCCTCGACCGTGACGTCATCGACGAGGTCATCCCCGTCGAGTTCGACGACGCGATCCGGACCGCGCGCGACCTCGCCGCGAAGGAGGGTCTGCTCGTCGGGATGTCCTGCGGCGCGGCCACGTGGGCGGCACTGCAGGTCGCGGCCCGCCCCGAGAACGCCGGCAAGAACATCGTCGTCATCCTCCCCGACACCGGGGAGCGGTACCTCTCGACGGCCCTGTTCGAAGACCTCCGCGAGGACTGAACGCGTCGCATGATCGCTGGAATGCGCGAGGACATCGCCGCCGCCCGGCTCCGCGACCCCGCCGCCCGGAGCAGCGTGGAGGTCGCACTGCTGTACCCCGGGCTGCATGCGGTCTGGGCGCACCGCGTCTCGCATGCCCTGTGGCGTCGACGCCTCCGCTTCCTGGCTCGCGCCAACTCGCAGCTGGCACGCTGGCTCACCGGCGTAGAGATCCATCCCGGGGCGCGGATCGGACGGCGCTTCTTCATCGACCACGGCATGGGCGTCGTGATCGGCGAGACGTCCGTGGTGGGTGACGACGTGATGCTCTACCACGGCGTCACGCTGGGCGGTCGCTCGCGGGACTCGGGCACACGCCACCCCACGCTCGGAGACGGCGTGGCGGTCGGCGCGGGCGCGAAGATCCTGGGTCCCATCACCGTCGGCGCGCGGTCGGTCGTCGGCGCCAACGCCGTGGTCACGCGCGACGCGCCGGAGGACAGCGTGCTCGTGGGCGTCCCCGCGAAACCGCGGCAGCGGGCCGCCGGGGAAGACACCCGCGCCCTGCTCACGGCACCCGACTACTCCATCTGACGGACGACGTCGGACGACGGGCGCGGCGGCTCCGCGTCAGGACTCGCTGCCGACGGCGGCCAGCCGCGCTTCCTCATCGGCCGCGATCGCGGATTCGATGATGGGGGCGAGGGCGCCGTCCATGACCTGGTCGAGGTTGTACGCCTTGAATCCGGTGCGATGATCGGCGATGCGGTTCTCGGGGAAGTTGTACGTGCGGATGCGCTCCGAGCGGTCCATCCCACGGATCTGCGACCGACGCGCATCGGACGCCGCGGCGTCGAGCTCCTCCTGCTGCTTGGCGAGAAGCCGCGCTCGGAGGACGCGCATCGCGGCCTCCCTGTTCTGCAGCTGCGACTTCTCGTTCTGCATCGACACGACGATCCCCGTGGGCACGTGCGTGATCCGCACGGCGGAGTCGGTCGTGTTGACCGACTGCCCGCCCGGTCCGGACGAGCGGAAGACGTCGATCTTCAGGTCGTTCTGGTTGATCGCGATCTCGTCGGGCTCATCGACCTCGGGGAACACGAGGACGCCCGTGGTGGAGGTGTGGATGCGCCCCTGCGACTCGGTGGCCGGCACGCGCTGGACGCGGTGCACGCCGCCCTCGTACTTCAGGTGCGCCCAGACGCCCTGAGCGGGGTCGGTGGAGGTTCCCTTGATCGCGACCTGCACGTCCTTGTATCCGCCGAGATCCGACTCGTTGCGCTCCAGCAGCTCGGTCTTCCACCCCATCGACGCCGCGTACTGGATGTACATGCGGAGGAGGTCTGCGGCGAAGAGCGCGCTCTCGGCGCCTCCCTCCCCCGCCTTGATCTCCATGATCACGTCACGCGCGTCGTCCGGGTCGCGCGGGATCAGAAGGCGCCGCAGCCGCTCCTGGGCCTGCTGGACACCGTCTTCGAGCGACGGGATCTCCGCGGCGAACGCCTCGTCCTCGCGGGCGAGTTCGCGGGCCGCCTCGAGGTCGTCCGACGCCGACACCCACGCGTCGTGGGCGGCCACGATGCGCGACAGTTCGGCATACCGTCGGTTGACGCGTTTCGCGCGGGCGGCGTCGGCGTGCACCGCCGGGTCGGAGAGTTCCTCCTGCACCCGGCGGTGCTCGTCGATCAGAGTCTGGACGGACTCGAACACGGCGGTTCCGCTCAGCGGATGTTGTTGTCGTGCGAGCTCGAGGGCAGAGTCGGGATCGACTTCTGCATCTGCACGAGGAACTCGACGTTCGACTGGGTCTCCTTGAGCTTGCCGAGCACGACCTCCAGGGCCTGCTGGGTGTCGAGGCCGGCGAGGGCGCGACGCAGCTTCCAGGTGATCTTGACCTCGTCGGAGGACAGCAGCATCTCCTCGCGGCGGGTGCTCGACGCGTTCACGTCGACGGCCGGGAAGATGCGCTTGTCGGCGAGGGCGCGCGACAGACGCAGCTCGCTGTTGCCCGTGCCCTTGAACTCCTCGAAGATCACCTCGTCCATCTTCGAGCCGGTCTCGACGAGCGCGGTGGCGAGGATGGTGAGCGAGCCGCCGTTCTCGATGTTGCGCGCGGCGCCGAAGAAGCGCTTGGGCGGGTAGAGGGCCGACGCGTCGACACCGCCGGAGAGCACCCGACCGGAGGCCGGGGCCGCCAGGTTGTATGCGCGTCCCAGACGGGTGATCGAGTCGAGCAGCACGACGACGTCGCGGCCCAGCTCGACGAGGCGCTTGGCGCGCTCGATCGCGAGCTCGGCGACCGTGGTGTGATCCTCGGCCGGCCGGTCGAACGTCGAGGCGATGACCTCGCCCTTGACCGTCCGCTCCATGTCGGTGACCTCTTCGGGGCGCTCGTCGACGAGCACGACCATGAGGTGGACCTCGGGGTTGTTCTGGGCGATCGCGTTGGCGATCTGCTGCAGGACGATCGTCTTGCCGGCCTTCGGCGGCGCGACGATGAGTCCGCGCTGCCCCTTGCCGATCGGTGCGACGAGGTCGATGATCCGCTGCGTGAGCTTCTCGGGCGCCGTCTCGAGGCGCAGACGCTCCTGCGGGTACAGGGGCGTGAGCTTGCCGAACTCGACACGGGTCGCCGCATCGTCGACCGACAGGCCGTTGATGGAGTCGACCTTCACCAGGGCGTTGTACTTCTGACGTCCCTGCTGCTCGCCCTCGCGCGGCTGCTTGATGGCGCCGACGATGGCGTCGCCCTTGCGGAGGTTGTACTTCTTGACCTGTCCGAGCGAGACGTACACATCGCTCGGGCCGGCGAGGTAGCCGGTGGTGCGCACGAAGGCGTAGTTGTCGAGCACGTCGAGAACGCCGGCGATCGGGATCAGGACGTCGTCCTCGCCGATCTCGGTCTCGAACTCGTCGACCGGCGCGACCCCGCGCCGCTTGTTGCGCTGACGGTTACGGCCGTTGCCGCCCGCCTGATCGTCATCGGACGGGGCGCCCTGCTGCTGCTGTTGTTGCTGCTGCTGCTCGCCACCGTTCTGCCCGCGACCGCGGTTGCGGCTGCGATTGCGGCTACGGCCGCGGCCGCCCTGCTCGTCGCCGCCGTCGGCGTTCTCGCCCG
>DAMDKH010000026.1:11687-15969 GCA_032099965.1 Microbacterium sp. | reverse complement strand
GAGCGCGGGCCGTCCGCGCCGGCGACGCGCCGGCCGACGCCGACGGCGAGCCGGAGTCGTTGAGCACGGCGATGCTGCTGACGGTCGGTGTGGTGGGCGGCGTCTACCTGCTCTACGCGATCGGCTGGGTGGTCGGCGGACTGCGTCTGCAGCCGCTCGCACGGTTCTTCGTCGCCGACGCGATGTTCGTGCCGTGGTTCGTCCTGGCCGTGGCGTCTCCGGCGCTCTGGTTCCTGGCGGCCTGGGTGCTCACCCGGGGCCGCGCGTCGTGGATCCGGGTGGCCGCCTTGCTGCTGGGCGTCGTGCTGCTCGTGCCCTGGCCGTTCGTGACGGTGGGGGTGATCGGTTGATGTCGACCCTCGACGGACGCCCCGCCGGATCCCGTGCTCCTCGCTGGGTGGCGGCGCTCGTGATCGGGCTCGCCGGGCTCTTCTACGCGTACGCCGTCTGGAACGCGGTCGCGCACCTGGTCTCGATGGCCCAGGGCGGGCTGTCGACCGTCGGCTGGATCACGCTGGCCTTCGGCGTCGTCTTCCCGATGATCGTGTTCGCCTTCGCGTTCGGCATCGGGCGCCGACGCCGCATCGTCGAGCTCGTGCTGGTGATGCTCGCCGGGCTCGGCATCGTCGCCGTGTTCTGGTTGTGCCTACTCGCGTTCAGCCTCGGACTCGTCGCACCCTGAGCCGCCCCGAGGCGCGTCATGGTCGTGCCTCGTCACACGGGCGGGGGCACGCGGCCCGCTCGGGTACAGTGGACGTGATCGCGCCCCCGACGGTGTGCGGCGCATCGGCCCCTACTGTGTTGCCCCGAAGGATCCACTGTGCCGAAGCCCGTTGTGCTCATCGCCGAAGTTCTCTCTCCCGCCACCATCGAGGCCCTGGGTCCTGATTTCGACGTCCGTGACGTCGACGGCACCGACCGCGAAGCGCTGTTCGCGGCGCTGGCGGATGCCGATGCGGTCCTCATCCGCTCCGCGACGCGGATCGACGAAGAGGCCCTCTCCCACGCGCCGAAGCTCAAGGTGGTCGCGCGCGCCGGCGTCGGCCTCGACAACGTCGACATCAAGGCGGCCACGGCCGCGGGCGTCATGGTCGTCAACGCGCCGACCTCGAACATCGTGTCGGCGGCCGAGCTGACCGTCGGGCACATCCTGAGCCTCGCCCGGCGCATCCCCGCCGCCCACGCCTCCCTGTCGTCCGGGGCATGGAAGCGCAGCTCGTTCACGGGTGCCGAGCTGTTCGAGAAGACGGTCGGGATCGTGGGGCTCGGCCGCATCGGAGCCCTCGTCGCCGCCCGCCTCGCCGCCTTCGACATGCGCGTCGTCGCGTACGACCCGTACGTCACTTCGGCGCGCGCCCAGCAGTTGGGCGTGCAGCTGCTCTCGCTCGACGAGCTGGTGGCCGAGTCCGACTTCCTCACCATCCACATGCCCAAGACCCCCGAGACGACGGGGATGATCGGGGCCGAGCAGTTCCGGGCGATGAAGCCGACCGCGTTCGTCGTCAACGTGGCACGCGGCGGGCTCATCGACGAGGAGGCTCTGCGCGACGCGCTGGTCGCCGGCGAGATCGCGGGCGCCGGACTCGACGTCTTCACGAGCGAGCCGCCCGTGGAGGGCGGCACCGCGCGCGCCCTGCTCGACCTCCCCAACGTCGTCGTCACCCCGCACCTCGGGGCGAGCACCGAGGAGGCGCAGGAGAAGGCCGGCGTGTCCGTCGCCCGTTCGGTGCGGCTCGCGCTCGGGGGCGACCTCGTGCCGGATGCGGTCAACGTCGCCGGCGGCGTCATCGACCCCTACGTGCGTCCCGGCATCTCGCTCGTCGAGAAGCTGGGCCAGATCCTCGCCGCGCTGGCGACCTCGCCGCTGACCAGCCTCGACGTCGACGTGCACGGCGAGCTGAACGACTACGACGTCAGCGTCCTCAAGCTCGCGGCCCTGAAGGGCGTGTTCACCAACATCGTCAGCGAGACGGTGTCGTACGTGAACGCCCCGCTCCTCGCCGAGCAGCGCGGCATCGCGGTGCGTCTTCGCAAGGACGACGTGAGCGGCGAGTACCGCAACGTCATCACCCTCAGCGGCGCGCTCTCCGACGGCTCGCAGCTGTCGGTGTCCGGCACCCTGACCGGACCGAAGCAGTCCGAGAAGCTCGTCGGCATCAACGACTACGCGCTCGAGCTGCCGATCGAGAAGCACCACGTCGTGATGCTCTACACCGACCGTCCGGGCATCGTGGCGGTGTACGGCCAGAAGTTCGGCGAGGCGGGCATCAACATCGCGGGCATGCAGATCGCCCGAGAGGCCGCGGGGGCGCAGGCGCTGAGCGTCCTGACGCTCGACTCCCCGATCTCCGACGAGCTGCTCGACGACGTGCGCACGGCGATCGAGGCCGACCTCTTCCGCCAGATCGAGATCACCGAGATCTGAGGATCGGATTCCGGAGGGCGGGGCGCGATTCGCGCCTCGCCCTCCGTCGTCTCCGGGGCTGAGGCTCTCAGCGGGCGGTGGCGCGCAGCACCAGCTCGATCAGCCGGTCGAGATCGGGGCCCTGCGGCACGAGGTGCTCGGAGCCGTTCACGTCGAGCGAGTTGTTGAAGTAGAGCCCGTCGCTCAGGAGCAGGACGAGATCGAGACTCGAATCGTCGCGCACGTGCGGGCGGATCATCTCCGCCCACCGCTTGCGGTTCTCGCGGAGGGCGTCGGATGCCGGGACCGATCCGCCCTGCGCGAGTCGCGACGTGGCGATGAGGGCGCGGTCGAGTGCCTCGTCCTCCATGACGGAGGTCCGGATGTAGTAAACAACCGGACCTTCCTCCGCGGCCTCCATGCGTTCGAGGTCGGCGGTTGTCAGGGCATCCAGACGCCCGAGGAGCCCGGCGACGAGCTCGTCCTTCGACCCGAAGTGGTACAGGAGGCCGCCCTTGGAGACGCCGGCCGCCTTCGCCGTCGCGTCGAGCGTCGCGGCGCGTTCGCCGTCGGTGAGGATCAGCTCCTGGAACGCGTCGAGCACGCGCTCTCGGGCGAGGGGAGGTCGAGGCATCGGGGTCTCCGTTCCGTCGGCTTTCAGGTCTCGTTCTGTTACTATACCAGCCGGACGGTTTAGTAACGCCGTCCCGGAAAGTGAGAGGTGTCCCATGACCCGGACCGCGTCGATCCCGACGGCAGGAACGGATGCGCCCCGCGTCGGAGCCCGCGGATGGGCGGCGCTCGTCGTGCTCATGCTGCCCGTGCTGCTGGTGTCCGTCGACAACACGGTGCTGAGCTTCGCGTTGCCCGAGATCTCGCTCGCCCTCGCCCCGTCGGGCGCGGAGCAGCTCTGGATCATCGACGTGTACCCCCTCGTCCTCGCCGGTCTGCTCGTCACCATGGGAACACTCGGGGACCGCTTCGGTCGTCGTCGCCTGCTGCTCATCGGCGCCACCGGGTTCGCGGCCGTCTCGGTGCTGGCCGCGTTCGCGCCGACCGCCGGGGCCCTCATCGCGGCGCGGGCGCTGCTCGGCTTCTTCGGCGCGATGCTCATGCCGTCGACCCTGTCCCTGCTGCGCTCGATCTTCGTGAACCGCGACCAGCGGCGTCTCGCGATCGCGGTCTGGGCCTCGGCCTTCTCCGCCGGATCCGCTCTCGGCCCGATCGTCGGCGGCTTCCTCCTCGAGCATTTCAGCTGGGGGTCCGTCTTCCTCATCGCCGTGCCCGTGCTGCTGCCGTTGCTGATCGCCGCGCCGCTCCTCGTGCCGGAGAGCCGGGATCCGAATCCGGGCCGCATCGATCCGGTCAGCATCGTGCTCTCCATGGCGGCCATGATCCCCGTGGTCTACGCGATCAAGTCCTTCGCCGTCGACGGACCGACCCTGGTGGCCGGGGGATGGGCGTTGCTGGGCGTCGTCATGGGGGTGCTCTTCGTGCGGCGCCAGCTGCGGGCCGAGATCCCCATGCTCGACATGGCGCTGTTCCGTCGCGGCACGTTCTCGGGCGGGATCCTCGTCAACCTGTTGAGCGTCGTGGCCCTGGTCGGCTTCCTGTACTTCGTGTCGCAGCATCTGCAGCTCGTGCTCGGTCTCTCGCCGATGATGGCCGGACTCGCCCTCGTCCCCGGTATGGCGGTCATGATCGTGTCCGGCCTCGCGGTCGTGCCGATCTCCCGGCGGGTGCCCCCGCACATCGTGGTCCCCGTCGGGCTCGCGTTCTCGGTCGTGGGGTACCTCGTGGTCGCCGTCACCTCGCACGCGCACGGCGTCGTGCCGCTGATCCTCGCGTTCGTGGTGCTGGGCATCGGCATCGGTGCCA
>DAMDKH010000026.1:0-11618 GCA_032099965.1 Microbacterium sp. | reverse complement strand
CCGCCGAGAAGGCCGGCGCCGCCAGCGCGGTGTCGGAGACGGCGTACGAGCTCGGGGCCGTGCTCGGAACGGCGGTGCTCGGCGGCATCATCACCGCGTTCTACCGCTCCGCCATCGTGCTCCCCGAGGGGCTCCCCTCCGGGACGGCCGATGCGGCACGCGAGACCCTCGCCGGCGCCTACACGGCCGCCGACGGGCTGCCCGGACCGCTGGGCGACCAGCTCTGGCAGGCCGCCGCGGAGGCCTTCGGCTCGGGTGTCGTCATCACCTCGCTCATCGGCGCCGGACTCGTCGTCGTGGCGGGGGTCATCGCCGCCGTCACACTGCGCACGCGCACCCCGCACTGACCACTACGCTGGGGGAACCGGTCCGTCGTCGCCACGCGCGAGAGGGCCGGTCCCCGAAGCAAGGAGTGTCATGTCGCGTGTCGTCAAGCTCGCCGTCATCCCGGGTGACGGCATCGGTCCCGAGGTCGTCGCCGAAGCCGAGAAGGTGCTCGACGCCGTGACGGCCGACTCCGCGGTGACCTTCGAGAAGACGCGATTCTCGCTCGGAGCCGCACGGTATCTGGAGACCGGCGACACCTTGACCGACGACGACCTCGCGGCGATCGCCGCCCACGATGCGATCGTGCTGGGCGCGGTCGGCGGTACCCCGGGCGACCCGCGTCTGAAGGACGCGAACATCGAACGAGGTTTGCTGCTCAGGCTCCGTTTCGCCCTCGACCATTACGTGAACCTGCGTCCGTCGAAACTGTTCGCCGGAGCGCCGGGGCCGCTCGCAGACCCCGGCACCATCGACTTCGTCGTCGTCCGAGAAGGCACCGAGGGGCCGTACGTCGGCAACGGGGGAGCGATCAGGAAGGGCACCCCGCACGAGGTCGCGAACGAGACGTCCGTGAACACCGCCTTCGGTGTGGAGCGCGTCGTGCGCTACGCGTTCGAGCTCGCCGAGCGCCGCCGCCGGAAGCTGACGCTCGTGCACAAGACCAACGTGCTCGTGCACGCCGGAGCCATCTGGCAGCGGATCGTCGACGAGGTCGCCGCCGAGCATCCCGAGGTGTCCGTCGATTACCTGCACGTCGACGCCGCCACGATCTTCCTCGTGACGGATCCCGCCCGCTTCGATGTCATCGTCACCGACAACCTCTTCGGCGACATCCTCACCGATCTCGCCGGTGCCGTCACCGGCGGCATCGGACTCGCCGCCTCCGGGAACATCAACCCGAGCGGCGCCTTCCCGTCGATGTTCGAGCCGGTGCACGGTTCGGCGCCCGACATCGCGGGGCAGCAGAAGGCCGATCCCACCGCGGCGATCCTCTCGATCGCGCTGCTGCTCGACCACCTCGGCCTCCCGGCCGAATCCGCACGCGTCAGCGCTGCGGTCGAGGCGGACATCGCGAGCCGGACCGGCGCGCGTACGACCGCCGAGATCGGCTCGGCCATCACCGCACGCCTCTGATCACAGGCGTAGGCTGAGACGCGCGAAGACGCGACCTCCCTCAGAACGGAACACCACCATGACGACCATCGACGCTCAGGCGCCCGCAGCGCCGCTCGAGTTCGCTGTGACCAAGAACCTCGCCGCGGCATCGCCCGCGCGCGTCGCCGAAGTGCTGGAGAACCCCGGCTTCGGCGTCGTCTTCACCGACCACATGGTCGACATCTGCTGGTCGGCCAAGGGCGGGTGGCACCGTCCCCGCGTGCAGCCGTACGGACCGATCCCGCTCGACCCGGCGGCCTCCGTGCTCCACTACGGTCAGGAGATCTTCGAGGGCATCAAGGCCTACCGCCACGCCGACGGTTCGATCCACACCTTCCGTCCCGACCGCAACGCGGCGCGACTGCAGGCCAGCGCCCGTCGCCTCGCCCTTCCCGAACTGCCCACCGAGTACTTCATCGAGTCGCTGCGTCAGCTCATCGCGGTCGACGCTCGCTGGGTGCCGTCCGGCGCCGACCAGAGCCTCTACCTGCGGCCGTTCATGTTCGCCAAGGAGGCGTTCCTCGGCGTGCGCGCGGCGCAGAAGGTCGCCTACTACGTCATCGCCAGCCCCGCGGGCGCCTACTTCGCCGGCGGAGTGAAGCCCGTACGCATCTGGCTCTCCGAGGAGCACTCTCGTGCCGGCCGCGGCGGCACGGGCAAGGCCAAGACCGGTGGCAACTACGCGTCGAGCCTCCTGCCGCAGGCGCTCGCGAGCGCGAAGGGATGCGACCAGGTCGTCTTCCTCAACGAGAACAACGACGTCGAGGAGCTCGGCGGCATGAACGTCGTCTTCGTCTTCAAGGACGGACGCGTCGTCACCCCCGAGTCCGACAGCATCCTCGACGGCATCACGCGCGACTCGCTGCTGCAGCTCGCCGAGGATCGCGGTTACACCGTCGAGCGCCGGGCGATCTCGATCGACGAGTGGCGTCAGGGCGTCGCCTCGGGCGACATCGTCGAGGTGTTCGCCTGCGGCACCGCCGCCGTCGTCACCCCGATCGGCGCGCTCGTGGGGGAGGGCTTCGAAGAGCCCCAGCCCCTCGGAGAGCTCGCGCTCTCGCTGCGCGAGGAGCTCACCGACATCCAGTACGGACGCCGGGAAGACCGTCACGGCTGGCTGCTGCGCCTCGACGCCTGACCGGCCGATCATCGTCGAAGACCCCGCTGCGTGCATTCCGCGGCGGGGTCTTCGCCGTCGGGGCCGCTGGATAGGCTGGACCCATGAAGATCGCCCGATTCGCCCACGACGACGCCATCCTCTTCGGGATCGTCGACGACAAGGATCTCGTCGTCCTCTCGGGCGACCCGCTGTACGCCGGTTACGAGCCCACGGGCGACCGCGTGCCGATCGCCGACGCCGTGCTGCTCGCGCCCGTGATCCCGCGCTCGAAGATCGTGTGCGTGGGCAAGAACTACCACGAGCACGCGGCGGAGATGGGCGGGGAGGCGCCAGAGGAACCCCTGCTGTTCCTCAAGCCCAACACGGCCGTCATCGGTCCGGGCGACGTGATCGTGCGTCCCTCGATCTCGGAGCAGACGGAGTTCGAGGGCGAACTGGCGGTCGTCATCGGCAAGCTCGCCAAGAACGTCTCCGTCGAGGATGCTCTCGACCACGTGCTCGGGTACACGATCGGCAACGACGTCACCGCTCGCGACCTCCAGCGCAAGGACGGCCAGTGGACGCGGGCGAAGGGCTTCGACACGTTCTGCCCGCTCGGTCCCACGATCAGCACCGACTTCGATCCGGCGACGGCCACGCTCGAGACGCGCGTCAACGGCGAGGTGAAGCAGAAGGCACCCCTGACCGACATGATCCACTCGGTCGCCGAGATCATCGCGCACGCCTCGCAGGCGTTCACCCTGCTCCCCGGCGACGTCATCCTCACCGGCACGCCCGCCGGTGTCGGCTCCTTCGAGGCCGGCGACATCGTGGAGGTCGAGATCTCCGGACTCGGCATCCTCCGCAGTGCCGTGCGCGACGCCGCCCCTCGGGCATGAGCGCCCCGCTCCTCACCGCGGCGCAGCAGGCGGCGGTCCAGCGGCGCACGGTGCTCACGCTGTCCCTCGGCCAGGTGCTGGGGGGCATCGCCTTCGGAGCCACGGTCTCGCTCGGCGCCCTGCTCGCGGCCGACATCTCGGGCGACGACGCGCTCTCGGGGCTGGCCACGGCATCCGTCACACTCGGAGCCGCACTGTGCGCCATCCCGCTCGCCCGCCTCGCCGCCCGGGTGGGGCGCCGACGTGCGCTCTCCCTGGGTAACCTGTTCGCGCTCGTCGGGATCGCCGTCGTCATCCTCGCGGCCTCCGTGCGCGTCTTCCCGCTGCTGCTCGTCGGCATCCTGATGATCGGCGCCGGGAACGCCGGCAACCTCCAGTCGCGGTTCGCCGCGACCGACCTGGCTGCCCCCGCCCACCGCGGGCGCGACCTGTCGATCGTGGTCTGGGCCACCACCATCGGCGGGGTGGCGGGGCCGCTGCTGCTCGGGCCGGGGGAGATCGTCGGTGCGGCGATCGGAATGCCGCCGCAGACCGGCTCGTACGTCTTCTCGTTCGTGGCGCAGTCCGCCGCGCTCGTGCTCTACCTCGTCGCGCTGCGACCCGACCCGCTCCTGGCCGCGCAGGGCCTGGCCACCGCGGCGGCGGCGAGTTCCGCACCCGTCGTCGTCGACCGGCCGGTGGCCGCTCGCTATGCGATGTTCGCGATCGCCGGCTCGCACGTGACGATGGCCTCCGTGATGGCCATGACGCCCGTCCATCTCTCGCACATGGCGCACAGCATGCATCCGGGCCATGACGCGGCAGCGGCCGCCGCAGACGTCTCGCAACTCGTCGGCGTCACCATCGCCCTTCATGTCGCGGGGATGTACGCGCTCTCCCCGGTGTTCGGCATCCTCGCCGACCGGTGGGGGCGTCTCCAGGTCGTGCTGCTCGGCCAGGCGCTCCTCGCGGCGTCGCTCGTCTTCGCGATCCTCGTCAACCACGAGGCGTGGGGTGTGATGGTGGCTCTGATCCTCCTCGGCCTGGGCTGGAGCGCGGCGACGGTGGCGGGAGCAGCGCTGTTGACCGAATCCAGCGCCCCGGCGCTGCGCACCCGCCGACAGGGTCGTAGCGACTCGCTCATGAGCTTCTCGGCCGCGGGTGGTGCCGTGCTCGCGGGGGTCATCCTGTCGAACTTCCAGTACGCGGGGCTCGCCGTCGCCGCCTCGGCGTTGGTCGTGGTCATCGTCGCCCTCTCGCCGCTCGCGCGATCGCGCCGATGAAGTCGTGGGAGGGGACGGGTGCGGCCTACGCCGCGTCGTACGCCTCCCTCTGCGCCGGGACGATCGAGGCGCTCGGGCTCGCGCTCGGGCCGCCGGCCGGCCGGTCGCTGCTCGACGTGGGTGCGGGGACCGGCGACCTCGTCGGCGCCTTCTCCGCCCGCGGGTGGCGGGCGACGGGATGCGAACCGGAGGCGACGATGCGCGGGATCGCCCGTCGCGCTCATCCGTCGCAGACGTTCGTGTCGGGCTCCCTTCCGCGGCTCCCTTTCGACAGCGGCTCTTTCGACGTCGTGACGGCGAATTTCGTGCTCAACCACGTCGACGACCCCCGGGCGTCGGCCCGGGAGCTCGCCCGCGTCGCCGTCTCGGGTGGTGACATCGCGGCGACGGTCTGGGTGTCGTCACCGTCGTGGTTCTGGCGCGAGGTGTCGGCTCGGGCATCCGTCGAGTCGCCGCCGAGTGCGCAGCTGCCCGCCGACCTCGACTTCGAGCGGTCTCGACGAGGCGGGCTGGCAGGACGTCGTCGCCACCGACCTCTCCTGGACATGGCGCGTTCCGGCGTCGGCGCTCTGGGCATCGGCACGAGGAGGGGTGGCGGCCGGTGGCGCCATGTATCGCGCCCTCGACGAGGATGGGCGCAGGCGGTTCCGCTCGGCGTTCGCCGCCGTCTCCGCCGAGCGTGAGGTCGACGGCCTGCTCGCGCTCGCGCACACGGCGGCGGTGGCCGTGGGGCGCGCGCCCTAGAATCGAAGAGATATGGCTACTCCTCACCCCCTCACCACGACCGCCAGCGGCTCCGACGTCCGCGTCCGCTTCTGCCCCTCGCCGACCGGCCTGCCCCACGTCGGCATGGTGCGAACGGCGCTGTACAACTGGGCGTACGCGCGCCACAACGGCGGCAAGCTGATCTTCCGCATCGAAGACACCGACGCCGCCCGCGACAGCGAGGAGAGCTTCCGTCAGCTCGTCGACGCGCTGACCTGGCTGAAGATCGACTGGGACGAGGGGGTCGAGGTGGGCGGCCCGCATGCGCCGTACCGGCAGTCGCAGCGCCATGACATCTACCGTGAGGTCATCGACAAGCTCCTCGCCACGGGCGCGCTCTACGAGAGCTACTCCACGGCCGAGGAGATCGACGCCCGCAACGAGGCGAACGGCCGAGCCAAGCAGCTCGGCTACGACAACTTCGACCGCGACCTGAGCGACGAGCAGAAGGCGGCGTTCCGGGCGGAAGGGCGCCAGCCGGCGCTGCGCCTGCGGGTGCCCGACGAGGATCTCACCTACGTCGACCTCATCCGCGGCGAGGTCACGTTCCCGGCCGGGTCGTTCCCGGACTTCGTGGTGGTGCGCCCCAACGGCATCCCCCTCTACACCTTCGTGAACCCCGTCGACGATGCGCTCATGGGCATCACCCACGTGCTGCGCGGCGAAGACCTGATGCCGTCGACGGCCCGTCAGCTCTCGCTGTACGCGGCACTGATCGATGCCGGCGTCACCACGTTCGTGCCGCGCTTCGCGCACATGCCGCTGGTGCTCGGGGAGACCGGCAACAAGAAGCTGTCGAAGCGCGACCCGCAGGCCGATCTCTTCCTGCACCGCGAGCGCGGCTTCATCCACGAGGGACTGCTCAACTACCTCGCCCTGCTCGGCTGGTCGATCGGGCCCGACCGCGACGTGTTCTCCCTCGAGGAGTTCATCGCGGCGTTCGACATCGAGAACGTCAATCCCAACCCGGCGCGGTTCGACCAGAAGAAGGCCGAGTCGATCAACGGCGACCACATCCGCCGTCTCGACGAGAAGGACTTCGCGGAGCGGACCATCCCTTACCTCGCTGCGGCGGGTCTCTTCGACGAGCCCAGCCACGAGCAGCTGGTGCTCGCGTTCCGCGCGGCTCCGCTCGTGCACGAGCGGGTGCAGCTGCTGGGGGAGGTGCCCGGCATGCTCGGGTTCCTCTTCACCGACGACATCGCCTACGAGGCCGATGCCCTCAAGGGCCTGCCGGCCAACGCCCGCGAGGTGCTCGACGCCTGCGTCGTCGCGCTGGAGCCCGTGACCGAGTTCACTCCCACGGTGATCCAGGATGCTCTCGCCGCGGCGCTCGTGGAGAAGCTCGAACTCAAGCCGCGTGTCGCCTACGGTCCGCCCCGCGTCGCCCTCACCGGCCGGCGCGTCTCGCCGCCCCTGTTCGAGTCGATGGAACTCATCGGCAAGGACGAGACGCTGCGTCGTCTGCGGTTGCTCTCGGAGACGCTCGCGGGCTGAGCGCGCCACGCGCGGGCGACCGTGCGCATTTGGAACCGGGGCGGGGGTCGGGTAGAGTAGATTCTCGGTGCGAGGCTCCGGTTTCGCCCTTGGGGTATGGTGTAATTGGCAACACGGCTGATTCTGGTTCAGTTGTTCTTGGTTCGAGTCCAGGTACCCCAGCACGACGAGAAGACCCGGAATTCCGCATCACGCGGAGCATCCGGGCCTTTCGTGTTTGCGCGGTTCGGGGCGGCGAGGCGCCCCCGATCGGCGGCGGCTACCAGACTCCGACCGCCCCCGACCAGCCCCTGCCACGGCGGCGCCCGGGGCGGGAGGATGCTCGTATGGCAGCTCTCGTGCGTGTGATCCCGGGGGAGGACGTCGGATTCCGGCGCCTCCGTTCCGGCACTGGATTCCGATACCTCGACGGGGACGGGCATGCCGTGCAGGAAGCCGACCGCGAACGGATCAAGGACCTCGTCATCCCGCCCGCCTGGACCGACGTGTGGATCGCCGCCGACCCGCTCGCGCACATCCAAGCCGTCGGCATCGACACGGCGGGGCGCAAGCAGTACCTCTACCATCCGCTGTGGCGGACGAAGCGGGACCGTCGCAAGTTCGGCCGCGCGCTCGATCTCGCCGAGGCTCTGCCGCACGCGCGGGGTCGGGTCACGCGGGCCCTGCAGGACGAGAAGCTGTCGAAGGACAAGGTGCTCGCGACGGCGTTCCGGCTGCTCGACGACGGCGCGCTGCGCATCGGATCGGAACGCTACCTCGCCCGGCACGGCAGCCGCGGGCTCACCACCCTTCGCCGTCGTGACGTGAAGGTCGACGGCGACCGGGTGTCGCTCTCCTTCCCCGCGAAGAGCGGACAGACGGCCGCCATCGAGATCACTGACGACGTGCTCGCCGCCGTGCTCGACGATCTCTCCGCGGGCCCCGACCGCGCGCCTCTGCTGGCGTACCGGCGCGGGCGTCGCCGCGTGAAGATCACCCCCGCCGAGGTCAACCGGTACCTCAAGGACGTCACGGGGGAGGGCTTCACGGCGAAGGACTTCCGCACGCTGCACGGCACGATCATGGCGGCGGACGCTCTCGCGCGCATCGGTCCGATGGACACGCGGAAGGACCGCGATCGCGCCGAGCGCCTGGCGGTGCAGGCCACCGCGTCGGCGCTCGGGAACACCATCGCCGTGGCTCGGGGGAGCTACATCGACCCGCGGGTCTTCTCGCTGTACGCGCGCGGGAAGCTGCTCGATCTCTCCGTGTCACCCGAGACCGCGATCCGCCGCCTCCTGCGCAAGTGACGGGAGGGTCGAGCGCCTGACGGGCGGGTGCGTAGCCGCATCCCGCCCGCCGGCCGGTCTCAGTTGCCGCGGGGGTAGGTGTAGAAACCCTCGCCGGTCGCGACGCCCAGCTTGCCCTGGTCGATGTAGCGCTCCTTGAGGAGGTCGGCGAAGGCCTGCTGCTTCTCGTCGCCCATGCGGGAGATGTTGTACGCCGTGGTGAGTCCGACGATGTCGTAGATCTCGAACGGGCCGGCGGGCGCGCCCGTGCCGATGCGCCAGGTCGCGTCGATCGCCTCGGGCTCGGCGATCCCGTCGACGAGCAGCTCGCCGGCGGCCTGCAGGAACGGGACGAGGAGGGAGTTGAGGAGGTAGCCCGCCTTCTCCTTCTTGATCTCGATCGGGACCATGCCGATCCGCCCGGCGAACTCCACGACCGCGTCGTAGACCGCGGGGTCGGTCGCCGGAGTGCCCATGACCTCGGCGGTGTTGTGCGCCCAGATCTCGTTGGCGAAGTGCAGCGCGAGGAACCGATCCGGCCGGCCCGTCGACTCCGCGAGGGCGCTCGGCAGGAGCGTCGACGAGTTCGTGGCGAAGACGGTGGCCTCGGGTGCCGCCTCGCCGATCGTGCGGTAGATGCCCTGCTTGAGTTCGAGGTTCTCGGGGACGGCCTCGATGACCAGGTCGGCGGCGGCGACGGCCTCCGCGAGATCGGCGGTGAGTCGGATGCGGGTGATCGCCGCCTCCGCGCCTCCCTCCTCGGACCCCGGCACCGCATCCTGCGCATACCGGGCGGCCAGGCCGCGGAAGCGATCGGCCGCGCGATCCAGGGCGGGCTGGTCGATGTCGTAGGCGACGACCTCGAAGCCGTGGAAGGCGGTCTGGAACGCGATCTGCGAGCCGAGGACGCCGGTGCCGAGGACGGTGATGTTCTTCATCTTTCTTCTTCTTTCTCTGGGACCTCGTGGGTCGGGTCTGCATCCGAGGCATCCGGTCGGGATGCGTCGGAGCTGCGGTCGAAGCGGGAGAGATCGTGTGCGAATCGGGCGACCTCGTCGTCGGTCCACGACGACAGGTGCGCGTCGACGATCCGCTGCAGCGTGCGGAGGGTGCGTCGGTACGCTTCCGTTCCCGCGGCCGTCAGCGCGAGGGGTCTGCCGCGCCCTCCTTCGCTCGGGTCGTCCGCGACGATTCCCAGCCGGACGAGTGCGGCGAGCTGCCGGGAGACGGTCGAGCGGTTGAGGCGGAACGTCCGCGCGATGTCGATCGATCGGATGCCCGGCTGCTCGGCGATGGCGGTCACGATCGACTGCTCGGTCATCGACAGCGGCGTCTCGTCGGTGCGCGCATCCGCGACTCCGCGACGACTGATGGCGACGAGCGAACGCAGCACCGTGGCGCTGTCGTCGGATCGTTTCGTCTTCCTGGTCATCTCAGCCTCCTGTTGTCTTATGCAACAGTAGAACTGCGTGTTGCATTCCGCAACATAGCCCGCGATGAGCGGCGTGGGCGCGGCGGATGGAAGGATGAGAGCATGGACACCGCCAATCTCACCCGCGATGAGACGGCCGCGCGATCCGCGGTCGTCACCCTTCATCGTGTCCGCGTCGAGCTCGACCTCACCGGCGCCCCCGAGCGGGCGCGCACCGGGTTCCGCTCGGTGACCACGCTCGAGTTCGACGCGACCACCGACCGCACCTGGGTGGACTTCATCGGCGAGCGGGTCGACGGGGTGGTCGTCAACGGCGTGGTCCGAGACGTCGTCTGGGATGGCGCGCGCATCGCCCTCGACGGGCTGACCGCCTCGAACACCGTGGTGATCGACGCCGTCGGCGCGTACAGCCGGTCGGGCGAGGGGTTGCATCGGTTCCACGATCCGGCCGACGACAGGACATACCTGTACACGCAGTACGAGCCGGCGGATGCGCGGCGCGTGATGGCGTGCTTCGAGCAGCCGGACATGAAGGCCGCGTACACGTTCGTCGTCGATGCGCCCACCGGCTGGGAGGTGCTGTCGAACCAGGCCGCCGCGCGCGTGGACGCCGGTCTCGGTGTGCAGCGCGTCGAGTTCCTCCCCACGCTGCCGATCTCGAGCTACATCACCGCGATCGCCGCCGGTCCGTATACCCGTGTGCAGGGGGAGTGGATCGGCGCGGAGCAGACCGTCGCACTGGGAGTGCTCGCTCGGCGTTCTCTGGCGGAGCACCTCGAAGCCGACGAGATCCTCGAGGTGACCCGGCAGGGACTCGACTTCTTCACCGCAGCGTTCTCCTCCCCGTACCCCTGGGGCAAGTACGACCAGATCTTCGTGCCGGAGTACAACCTCGGCGCGATGGAGAACCCGGGTCTCGTCACCTTCACCGAGGCGTACCTCTCGCGGGGAGCGGCGACCGATGCGCAGCGTGCCGCGCGGGCCAACACGATCCTGCACGAGATGGCGCACATGTGGTTCGGCGACCTCGTGACGATGCGCTGGTGGGACGATCTGTGGCTCAAGGAGTCGTTCGCCGACTACATGGGCTCTCACGCCTCCGCCGCCGCCACGCGCTTCTCCGACGCGTGGGTGACCTTCGCCGCCCGACGCAAGGCCTGGGCGTATCAGCAGGACCAGCTGCCCACCACGCATCCGATCGTGGCCGACATCACGGACCTCGAAGCCGCGAAGCTGAACTTCGACGGCATCACCTACGCCAAGGGCGCTTCGGTACTCAAGCAGCTCGTCGCGTTCGTCGGTGAGGACGCGTTCTTCGAGGGCGCCCGGCGGTACTTCGCCGCCCACGCCTTCGGCAACACGACACTCGACGACCTGCTCGCGCAGCTCAGCGCCGTCTCGGGACGGGACATGGCCGAGTGGTCGAAGACCTGGTTGGAGACCACCGGGATGTCGACGCTGCACCTCGAGCGCGATGAGCACGGGTGGACCGTCGTGCAGGCCGACCCCCGGCCGCATCGCCTGCGCATCGGCCTGTACGCGCGAGAGGGCGACCGGATCGTGCGACGTGAGCAGATCGCGCTCGACATCGCCGACGAGCGCACCGCCGTCGACCTGGGCGACGCCGACCTCGTCCTCCTGAACGACGACGACCTCACCTACGCGAAGGCGCGTCTCGACGAGCGGTCGCTCGCGACCGTCGTGGAGTCGCTGTCAGCGATCGAGGATCCATTGGCCCGCGCTCTCGTGTGGTCGTCGCTGTGGAACGCGACCCGCGACGGCGATCTCGACGCGCGGCGGTTCCTCGCCGTCGTCCGTCGGCACGCGCCCCGCGAACCGCACAGCGGCCTGCTCGCCGGAGTGCTGGGGAACGCGGCGTTCGCCGTGCGCCACTTCGTCGCCGACGCACACCGG
>DAMDKH010000025.1:0-16447 GCA_032099965.1 Microbacterium sp. | reverse complement strand
GACGCCGAGGGCGCTTCCGGCGCTTCCTCGGGCCACCAGGCCACGACGGGGGCGTCCGGCAGAAGCAGCCCCGTGATGAGGCTCTCCTCATTGCTCGCCGCCTCGCCGAAGGCGTGCAGCACCACGACCTCGCTCGCCCCCGCGTCGCCGCCGACGCGGATCTGGGCGTCGAGACGGGAGTCGCCTTCGCCGGTGGTGAGCACGATCACCCGCATGGGGTGCTCGCGCGATGCGTCGTTGGCGGCGTCGATGGCCGCCTCGGCGGCGTCGTTCCGCGCCGAGATGACGAGGGTGAGCACGCGGCCCAGGGCCACGGCGCCGCCCTCCTCGCGCACCTTGACCAGGTGCTTGGCGACCTGGCTGACGGTCGTGTCGGGAAGGTCGATGATCACGGTCGTCTCCAGACTCGTCCGTCGCGGGCCAGCAGGTCGTCCGCCGCTGCCGGGCCCCACGATCCGGGCGCATACTGCTCGAGGGGACCGCTCTGCGCGGCCCAGAACTTCTCCACCGGGTCGAGGATCTTCCAGGAGAGCTCGACCTCCTCGTGCCGCGGGAACAGCGGCGGGTCGCCCAGCAGGACGTCCAGGATGAGGCGTTCGTACGCTTCGGGACTCGCTTCGGTGAACGCGTGGCCGTAGCCGAAGTCCATCGTCACGTCGCGCACGTTCGTGCCGTTGCCTGGCACCTTCGAGCCGAAGCGGATCGTCACGCCCTCGTCGGGCTGCACACGGATCACGAGCGCGTTCTGCCCGAGTTCGGACGCGTTGCCGCGCCCGAAGAGGTGCTGCGGCGCGCGGTTGAACACCACGGCGATCTCGGTGACCCGACGTCCGAGCCGCTTGCCGGTGCGGAGGTAGAACGGCACGCCGGACCAGCGCCGGGTGTCGATCTCCAGCTTGATGGCCGCGTAGGTCTCGGTGGTCGACTCGGGGTCCATGCCGTCCTCGTCGAGGAAGCCCGTGACCTCCTCGCCGCCCTGCCACCCGCCGGCGTACTGCCCGCGCGCCGTCGACTGCGAGAGGTCCTCCGGCACGTGCACCGCGGCCAGCACCTTCTCCTTCTCGGCGCGCAGGTGCTCGGCCGAGAGGCTGATGGGCTCCTCCATCGCGGTCAGCGCGAGCAGCTGCAGCAGGTGGTTCTGGATGACGTCGCGCGCCGCGCCGATGCCGTCGTAGTAGCCGGCACGACCGCCGACGCCGATGTCCTCGGCCATCGTGATCTGCACGTGGTCGACGTAGTTGCGGTTCCAGATGGGCTCGTACAGCTCGTTCGCGAAGCGCAGCGCCAGGATGTTCTGCACCGTCTCCTTGCCGAGGTAGTGGTCGATGCGGAAGATCGAGTCGGCCGGGAAGGCCACCTCGAGCGCCTGGTTGAGCGCACGGGCCGATTCGAGGTCGTGCCCGAACGGCTTCTCGATCACCACACGGCGCCACCGCGAGTCCTCGTCGGCGTCCTCCCCGACGAGTCCGGAGTCCTTCAGCTGCTTGGCGACCAGCGGGAAGTCCTTCGGCGGGATCGACAGGTAGTAGGCGTGATTGCCCATCGTCCCGCGCTCGACGTCGAGCTGATCGACCGTCGACTTGAGCTTCTGGAACGACTCGGGGTTGTCGAACTCGCCCGACACGAAGCGGATGCCCTGCAGCAGCTGCGTCCACGTCTCCTCGCGGAACGGGGTGCGCGCGTGCTGCTTGACGGCTTCGTAGACGACCCGAGCGAAGTCCTGGTCCTCCCAGTCGCGGCGGGCGAAACCGACCAGGGCGAAGCCGGGGGGCAGGAGACCTCGGTTGGCGAGGTCGTAGACCGCCGGCATGAGCTTCTTGCGGGAAAGATCGCCGGTGACGCCGAAGATCACCAGGGCGCTGGGCCCGGCGATGCGGTTGAGACGGCGGTCATCGGGATCACGCAGCGGGTTGTGCCCGCGCGAGAGGGGAACAGACATCGGTGGGGGACTCTCCTGCTGACTACTTCTGCGCTGCTTCGAACAGGGTGAGCACGTCGGCCGACGAATCGGTGATCGTCAGCGAGACGACGGGACGTCCGTGCTCGGCGAGGACACCGGCGTCGCCGGCGGCCTGCGCCTCGATGAGCTGGCCGAACGTGAACGGTCGCTCCGGGATCTCGAGGTCCACCTCGGTGCGCTCCAGGATCTGCAGGAACACTCCCTGGGCCGGGCCGCCCTTGTGATACTGGCCGGTGGAGTGCAGGAAGCGCGGACCCCACCCGAACGTCGTCGGTCGACCGGAATCGGCGGCGACGAGCTCGCGGAGGCCCTTGAGCTGCGGGATGTCGAGGCGGTTCACGTAGGCCTGGATCGACACGTACCCGTCGGCGGGGAGCTGCGCCCACAGGGCGTCGAGCACTCCCTCGACGGTGCCGGAGACGGCGAGCAGCGGGTCGGAGACGCGCACCTCGACACCGTTCTCGACGAAGGCGGGCGTGGTCGGCTCCGGACGGGCGTCGAGCAGGCCGCGCGCGGCGACCTTGGCCGACTCCACGTCCGGCTGGTCGAAGGGGTTGATGCCGAGCAGACGGCCAGCGATCGCCGTGGCGTACTCCCAGACGATGAGCTGCGCGCCGAGCGAGCCGCTCACGAGCACCTCTCCGGCGTGACGCTCGTGCAGGTGGAACTCGTTGGCGTCGTCGACGAGACGCACGACCTGCAGGTCGGCGGGCGTCTCCTCCACCTCGGGCGAGACCGGGAGGAGGACGACGGGGAGGATGCCCGTGCCGTCCTTGCCCGTGGACTCGGCGATGAGCTGCTCGATCCAGTCGGGCAGACCCTTGATGTGCGTGCCGTCCTCGACGAGGCCGAGCTTGTCGCGGCGCGGGGTGGTACCGGCGATCGCGGCGGCGAGCCGCAGGGCCGGGTTCTCGGCGGAGTCCACGGCCACCTCGAGCAGCGAGGCCTCCGCCTCGTCGAGCAGCTCGTCGATGTCGACGCCGGCCAGACCGGAGGGCACCAGACCGAACGCGGTGAGGGCGGAGTAGCGTCCTCCGACGTTCGGATCGGCGTTGAAGACCCGGTATCCGGCGGCACGGGCCGACTGATCGAGGGGCGACCCCGGATCGGTGACGACGACGATGCGCTCGAGCGGGTCGATGCCGAGGTCGCGGAACGCCGCCTCGAACGTGCGGCGCTGGGAGTCGGTCTCGACCGTCGAACCGGACTTCGACGACACGACGAGCACCGTGTCGGCGAGGCCCTGGTCGAGAGCGGCGAGCACCTGGCCCGGCGCGGTGGAGTCGAGGATCGTGAGGGGCACGCCGGAGGTCTGCGAGATCACCTCGGGCGCGAGCGAGGATCCGCCCATGCCGGCGAGCACGACGCGGGTGACGCCCCGTGCGGCGAGCTCCTCGCGGAGCGCGACGATCTCGGCCACGAGCGGGCGCGAGACGGAGACCGCCTCGACCCAGCCCAGCCGCACGGCGGCCTCGGACTCGGCCGCCGGACCCCAGAGGGTCGCGTCGCCGGAGGTGATGCGCGACGCGATGAGGTCGCGGACCAGGGCGGGGACGACCTCATCGATCGCGACGCGGGCGTCGCCGGTGGCGTGGAGCGAGAAGGTCATCGCTGCGCCTCCAGAGCCTCGGTGACCTGAGCGAGCAGGTCGTGCCAGGAGTCGATGAACTTGGCCACGCCCTCCTTCTCGAGCAGGTCGGTGACGTCGTCGAAGTCGATCCCGGCGGCGGCGAGGCCGGCGAAGACCTCCCGCGCCTCGTCGTAGCCCCCGGTGATCGTGTCGCCGGTGACGACGGCGTGGTCGAAGGTGGCCTCGAGGGTCTTCTCGGGCATCGTGTTCACGACGCCGTCGGCGACGAGCTCGGTCACGTAGAGCGTGTCGGGGAGGGCCGGGTCCTTGACGCCGGTGGAGGCCCAGAGCGGCCGCTGCAGGTTGGCGCCGGCGGCGAGGAGGTCCTGCGTGCGCTGCTCGGCGAACGTCTTCTCGAAGAGCTCGTAGGCGAGGCGGGCGTTGGCCAGGCCGGCCTTGCTCTTGAGCGCCTTCGCCTCGTCGGTGCCGATCGCGTCGAGGCGCTTGTCGGTCTCGGAGTCGACGCGGGAGACGAAGAACGACGCCACCGAGTGGATCGTCGACAGGTCGATGCCGGCGTCCTTGGCGCGCTCCAGGCCGCTGAGGTAGGCGTCGATCACGGCGGCGTAGCGCTCGAGGCTGAAGATCAGCGTGACGTTGACGCTGATCCCGTTCGCGATCGCCTCGGCGATGGCGGGAAGCCCGGCCTTCGTCGCGGGGATCTTCACCAGGAGGTTCGGACGGTCGATCTTCTGCCACAGCTCCTTGGCGGAGGCGACGGTGCCGTCGGTGTCGTGCGCGAGATCGGGGGAGACCTCGATCGACACGCGACCGTCGACGTGGTTCGACGACTCCCACACGGGCCGGAACACGTCGAGGGCGGCCGCGACGTCCTGGGTGGTGGCCGCGAACACCGCGTCCTCCGCCGACGTGCCGGCGGCGGCGAGCTCGGTGACCTGGGCGTCGTACGAGGTGTCGTTCTTGTCGGTGATCGCGTTGGCGAAGATCGTCGGGTTGGTCGTCACACCGACGACGTTGCGCGTCTCGATCAGCTCGGCGAGGTTGCCGGAGGAGATCCGGGTGCGCGAGAGGTCGTCGAGCCAGATGCTGACGCCGGCGGCGGCGAGCTGTGCGGTGGGGGTGCTCATGCGTTCTCCTTGGTGCTGTGTGCGGCGATGGTCTCGCGAGCGGCCGCGATCACGGCCTCGGTGGTGATGCCGAACTTCTCGAACAGGGTCTTGTAGTCGGCGGAGGCGCCGAAGTGGTCGATTCCGACCGAGCGACCGCGGTCGCCCACGATGCCGCGCCAGGTGAGGGGGGAACCCGCCTCGACCGACACGCGGGCGGTGACGGCGGCAGGGAGCACGCTCTCGCGATACGCCTCGTCCTGCTCGGCGAACCACTCGAGCGAGGGGGCGGAGACGACGCGGGCGTTGACGCCCTCCTGCGCGAGTGCCGCACGGGCCTCGACGGCGAGGTGCACCTCGGAGCCGGTGGCCACGATGATGACGTCCGGGGTGCCATGGGGAGCCTCGGCGAGCACGTAGGCGCCCCGGGCGGCGTGTTCCGCGGCGGCGAGGGTCTCGCCCTCGGCCGCACCATCGCCGCGCTCGAACACCGGAATGTTCTGACGGGTCAGCGCGATGCCGGCCGGGCCCTCGTTGCGGCGGAGGATCTCCAGCCACACCGCGGCGGTCTCGTTGGCGTCGGCCGGACGCACCACCGCGAAGTTCGGGATGGCGCGAAGGGTGGCGAGCTGCTCGATCGGCTGGTGGGTGGGGCCGTCCTCGCCGAGCGCGACGGAGTCGTGGGTCCAGACGAACACGCTGGGCACGTTCATCAGCGCCGCCAGACGCACGGCCGGGCGCATGTAGTCGCTGAAGATGAGGAACGTGCCTCCGAAGGCGCGCGTCGGGCCGTGGAGCACGATGCCGTTGATGATCGCGCCCATCGCGTGCTCGCGGATGCCGAAGTGCAGCACGCGGCCGTACGGGGTGCCCGACCACTCGTGGGTGGACCACTCGGCGGGGATGAACGACGCCGCGTCCTTGATGGTGGTGAGGTTCGACTCGGCGAGGTCGGCCGAGCCGCCCCACAGCTCCGGCAGCTCCGCGGCCAGGGCGTTGATGACCTGGCCGGACGCGGCGCGGGTCGAGACGTCCTTGCCGGACTCGAAGACGGGGAGGGCGGACGCGATGCCCTCGGGCAGCTCACCGTTCTCGAGCCGGTCGAGGAGGGCCTTGCGCTCGGGGTTCGCCGACGCCCAGGCGTCGAACGACTCCTGCCAGGCGGCGCGCGTCTCGGCGGCGCGCTCCGCCAGACCACGCGTGTGGGCGATCACGTCGTCGGCCACGACGAACGACTGCTCGGGGTCGAAGCCCAGGACCTTCTTGGTGGCGGCGAGCTCGTCGGCGCCCAGCGCGGAGCCATGGATCTTGCCCGAGTTCTGCTTGCCGGGCGACGGCCATCCGATGATCGTCTTGAGGATGATGAGCGACGGCTTGCCCGTCTCGCCCTTCGCGGCCTCGATGGCGGCGTGCAGCTCGGCGACGTCTTCGACGTACTCGCCGGTCTTCTTCCAGTCCACGACCTGCACCTGCCACCCGTACGCCTCGTAGCGGCGGGCGACGTCCTCGGTGAAGGCGACGTTCGTGTCGTCCTCGATCGAGATCTGGTTGGAGTCGTAGATGGCGATGAGGTTGCCGAGCTGCTGGTGACCGGCGAGGGAGGAGGCCTCGCTCGTCACGCCCTCCTGCAGGTCGCCGTCGCCGGCGATCACGTAGACGAAGTGGTCGAACGGGCTCGTACCCGCCGCGGCCTCGGGGTCGAACAGGCCGCGCTCGTAGCGGGCGGCGTAGGCGAATCCGACCGCGGAGGCGAGTCCCTGACCGAGCGGGCCGGTGGTGATCTCGACGCCCTTCGTGTGGCCGTACTCGGGGTGGCCCGGCGTGAGGGAGCCCCAGGTGCGCAGTGCCTTGAGGTCGTCGAGCTCGAGGCCGAATCCCCCGAGGTAGAGCTGCACGTACTGGGTGAGCGACGAGTGGCCCACCGAGAGGATGAAGCGGTCGCGACCCAGCCAGTCGGTGTCGGTGGGGTCGTGGCGCAGCACGCGCTGGTAGAGGAGGTATGCGGCGGGAGCGAGACTCATCGCCGTGCCGGGGTGTCCGTTCCCGACCTTCTCGACGGCATCGGCCGCCAGGAGTCGGGCGGTGTCCACCGCGCGCCGATCGATCTCATCCCACTGCAATTCCGACACGTTCATGCCCTTTCCGACAGTTTCGAGGGCGCCCGTATTCCCCTGCGCGTCCGCGACGTCACGGAGGTGTGCACAGCGCTGGGCGCGAGTGGTTTCAGCATAGCGGGGAGGGTTCGGCACCGGTCCCCGTCTTACGCTCCGAGTCCCCTGCACGGGTGCCCTAGACTGGTAAGGCTGTCAGCACGCGCGCGGAGGAGGCGATCGAGATCTCGACCATGTCTGATCGGACGGTGGCGGAGCGATCCATCGGTCGCACCGTCAAGGCGTACGTCGCCCTCACCAAGCCCCGCGTTCTCGAGCTGCTGCTGGTCTCGACCGTCCCGGTCATGTTCCTGGCGAACGGGGGCATGCCCGACCTCGGGTTGGTGCTCGCGACGGTGATCGGCGGCTCGTTGAGCGCCGGGTCCGCTGCGGCGTTCAACATGTACCTCGACCGCGACATCGACGCGCACATGCAGCGCACCGAGAACCGTCCGCTCGTGACGGGTGAGATCACCCCGCGCAACGCGCTCATCTTCTCCTGGACCCTCGCCGTCGTGTCGACGGTGTGGCTGTGGCTCACCACCAACTGGCTGGCGGCGACCCTCTCGGCATCGGCGATCTTCTTCTACGTCGTCATCTACACGATGCTGCTCAAGCGCCGCACGGAGCAGAACATCGTCTGGGGCGGCATCGCCGGATGCTTCCCGGTGCTGATCGGCTGGGCGGCCGTGACCGGATCCCTCGACTGGCCGGCGTTCATCCTCTTCCTGCTCATCTTCCTCTGGACGCCGCCGCACTACTGGCCGCTGTCGATGAAGTACCGCGACGACTACGACGACGTCGACGTGCCCATGCTCGGCGTCACGCGCAACGCGTCGCAGGTCGGGCTCCAGGTCATCCTGTACGCCTGGGCGACCGTCGCCTGCTCGTTGCTTCTCGTGCCGATCGCCGGCATGGGCATCGTCTACACGGTGTCGGCGCTGGTGTTCGGCGGGTGGTTCATCTACGAGTCGCACCGTCTCTACAACCGGGCGGTGCGGGGGACCGAGGCGCGGCCGATGCGGGTCTTCCACGCCTCGATCACTTACTTGACGCTGATCTTCGTCGCCGTCGCGGTCGACCCGCTGCTGCCGTTCTGATCCGTCTCCTCGCGAGGGACATCGTCGGCGTCCGCGACGACGGACTCGTCCGAGGCAGCGTCAAGGTCTTCCTCGGTCACCTCGTCCACCGCTGAGGGCGCGGCCACAGCGGTCGCCGTGTTCGGGGACGTCTCCACCGACGACCGCATCAGGCTCCGCGCCGCCGCGAGGGCCGCCGAGAGCAGGACGCCCAGCACACCCGCCCCGAGCAGGGCCGCTCCGACGACGACGAGGGATTGTCCGACGTACACCTCGACGCCGGTGGCGGTGCCGTCGAGGAGGGTGGACGTCATCGTGCCCACCTGCTCCCAGACGAGCCATCCGCCGACGGCGGCGGAGGCGAGGGAGAGGACGAGGAGCAGCCAGAAGGCCGGGCTTCGGGTCAATGAGGTGTTCATGCCGCCCAGCGTCCACGCCCCGGCAATCAGAACCGTGTGAGCGGGCTATGCGTCCGCTGTCCGCCCGCGGAGGGCGCTCAGGCGTCGACCGTGGCCGCTCGCTCCTCGGTGTGCACCGGGGCCGGGCGCTTCAGCGTCAGCACCACGACGGTGTACGTCGCGGCGGACAACGAGGCGAGCACCATGTGAATGCCCACGAGCAGCGGCGGCAGCCCCTCGCGCGCCTGCCAGACGCCCACGCCGACCTGCACGGCGATCGCCACGACGAGCACCAGCAGCCAGCGTCGCGGGGGGAGGCGCAGGACCCAGGCGGCGACGGTGAGGGAGACCACGAGCGCGGCGAGGATGTACCCGGGCCAGGAGTGCACGTGCGCGAGCACCGTCGCGTCGAAGCCGTGACGGGCCACGTCGGCGTCGCCCGAGTGCGGCCCGGACCCCGTGGTGAGCACCCCGAAGAGGATGGTGACGGCGAGAGCGAGGCCCGTCACGTGCGTGAGCATCCGGAACCAGCGCGGCACGACGCTCACGCGCGGGCCCGGGGCGGCGTAGAGACGCACCAGGAACGCCGCGGTGACGCACACCAGCAGCAGTGACGACGTGTAGTGGAATCCGACGATGAAGGGGTTGAGACCCGTGAGTACGGTGATCCCGCCGACGAGCGCCTGGGCGAGGACGCCGGCGAACGTGATCCAGGCGAGGACGACGAGATCGCGGTGGTCGGTCGTGAGTCGCGACGTGTGCACGGCCGCGGCGACGACGGCGAGCAGCAGCACCGCCACGGCGAGGGGGAACGCGGACGCGCCGAGCGGGGAGACGAGCGCGAAGGTGATCGCCGCGGCGACGATGCCGCCCGCGGCGTAGACGAGCGTCAGGGTGAGGGTGCGGCGGCCGGAGGTGCGGGAGAGCACGAGCAGCACCACGGCCAGCGCGACGACGCCGACGACGCCGGTCATCAACCGGTTGCCGAACTCGATGAAGCCGTGGATGCCCTCGTCGGCGTAATGGGGAACGAGCGATTCGGGCGTGCAGAGCGGCCACTCCGAGCATCCGAGCCCCGACCCGGTGAGGCGCACCGCGCCGCCGGTGCCGATGATGATCGTCTCGGTGATGAACGACAGCCAGGCGAACACCCGCAGCGCGCGGCCCCAGAGTCCGCTCCGGGGGTTCGTGGGATGCGCCCGTTCCGCGGGGGCGGCGGGCGCGGTCGGTGCGATGTCGTGCATGGTGCCTCCGGCGCGCGATGCGGCGGACCGGCGGCCCGTCCGCGAAGCGGAACCTGTAGAATCGGATTGTTGCGATGAGCGCTGTGAAGCGCTGGAGCATCGGTAACAGTTTAGGCGCGATGGATGCGCCGGTGATGAGGGCCCACCAGCGGCACCCGCTCCCCGCAGACTCGACGGGATCAGGTGTGTCGGGGCGGATGACACCGTTGAGGCCCAATGAGGAGAGTGTGATGTCGGATGTGCTGATCGACCGCCCGGAGCTGGACAGCCTGGGGGTGTACGAATTCGGGTGGCATGACGCCGACGCCGCGGGTGCCATCGCGAAACGCGGGATCTCCGAAGAGGTCGTCCGCGGCATCTCGGCGCTCAAGGACGAACCCGAATGGATGCTGAAGACCCGTCTCAAGGGTTATCAGCTGTTCGGACGCAAGCCGATGCCGACCTGGGGCGCAGACCTCAGCGAGATCGACTTCGACAACATCAAGTACTTCGTGCGCTCCACGGAGAAGCAGGCGCAGACCTGGGAAGACCTCCCCGCCGAGATCCGCGAGACGTACGAGCGCCTCGGCATCCCCGAGGCGGAGCGTCAGCGTCTCGTCGCCGGCGTCGCCGCGCAGTACGAGTCGGAGGTCGTCTACCACCAGATCCGCGAGGACCTGGAGCAGCAGGGCGTCATCTTCATGGACACCGACACGGCACTCCGCGAGCACCCCGAGTTCTTCGAGGAGTACTTCGGCACGGTCATCCCGGCCGGCGACAACAAGTTCGCGGCCCTCAACACGGCCGTGTGGTCGGGCGGATCGTTCGTCTACGTCCCGAAGGGCGTGCACGTCGAGATCCCCCTGCAGGCGTACTTCCGCATCAACACCGAGAACATGGGTCAGTTCGAGCGCACGCTGATCATCGCCGACGAGGACAGCTACGTGCACTACATCGAGGGCTGCACGGCCCCGATCTACAAGTCCGACTCGCTGCACTCGGCGGTCGTCGAGATCATCGTCAAGAAGAACGCCCGCGTGCGGTACACGACGATCCAGAACTGGTCGAACAACGTCTACAACCTCGTCACCAAGCGGGCCGTGGCCCACGAGGGCGCGACCATGGAATGGGTCGACGGCAACATCGGCTCGAAGGTGACGATGAAGTACCCGTCGATCTACCTCATGGGCGAGCACGCGAAGGGCGAGACCCTCTCGGTCGCCTTCGCCGGTCCCGGACAGCACCAGGATGCCGGGGCGAAGATGATCCACATGGCTCCGTACACGCAGTCGTCGATCGTGTCCAAGTCGATCGCCCGTGGCGGCGGACGCGCCGGATACCGCGGCGAGGTGCGGGTGGATGCCGCCGCGCACCACTCGGCCAACACCGTGCGCTGCGACGCACTGCTCGTCGACACCAAGTCGCGGTCCGACACGTACCCCGCCATCGACATCCGCGTCGACGATGTGCAGCTGGGCCACGAGGCCACGGTCTCGAAGGTCAGCGAGGAGCAGCTCTTCTACCTGCAGTCGCGCGGCATGCCCGAGGACGAGGCCATGGCGATGATCGTGCGCGGCTTCATCGAGCCGATCGCGCGCGAGCTGCCGATGGAGTACGCGATGGAGTTGAACAAGCTCATCGAGATGGGCATGGAAGGATCGGTCGGCTGAGATGACCTCCCCGACGACGACGCCCACGGCGTCGCATTCTACGAACGCGCACGTGGACCCCGCCGCCCAGGTGGCCGACGCCGGCTTCGTGCCGGTGCAGACCCGTTCCGAAAGGCCGCAGTCGTTCGACCCGGCCGACTTCGGCGCGCCGACCGGCCGTGAGGTCAACTGGAAGCACACCCCGATCGATCGGATGACGGCGCTCTTCGAGCCCGCGCCCGTGAACGACGGCGTCTCCGTCGTGGTCGAGGCGGGCGAGCAGTACATCGCCGCCCCCCTCGGCGTCGGCGTGGCACCGCGGGGGGAGTACTTCCGCCCCGAAGACGTCACCGCCGCCATCGCCTGGCAGGGTGCCGCCGACGCGCTGCACGTGCGCATCCCCCGCGAGGAGGAGGTCGCGGAGCCGATCCTCCTCACCCTCCGCGGAGAGGGCGCAGGCCGCCGCGCAGACGGCCACATCGTCGTCGAGGCGCTCGAGCACAGCTCCGCCGTGGTCGTGCTCGATCACGTCGGTGCCGCCCAGTACGCGCAGAACGTCGAGATCATCGCCCGCGCCGGATCACGGCTCACCGTCATCAGCCTGCAGCGCTGGGAGGACGACGCGGTGCACGCCGCCGCCCACCAGGCCCGGGTCGACGCCGACGCCGTGCTGCGGCATTTCGTCGTCAGCTTCGGCGGCGGTCTCGTGCGCGTGAACCCGAACGTCGAGCTCTCCGGCGCCGGCTCCGAAGGCCACCTCTACGGCCTGTCCTACGCCGATGCCGGGCAGCACCTCGAGAGCCAGGTGTACCTGCACCACAAGGGCGCGCACACGACGGGCGACGTGCTCTACAAGGGCGCGCTGCAGGGTGCGAGCGCGCACAGCGTCTGGATCGGCGACGTGCTGATCGGCGCCGACGCCACGGGCACCGACTCCTACGAGGCCAACCGCAACCTCGTGCTCACCGAGGGCGCGCGCGCGGACTCCATCCCCAACCTGGAGATCGAGACCGGCGACATCGTCGGTGCCGGCCACGCGAGTGCGACCGGACGCTTCGACGACGAGCAGCTCTTCTACCTGCAGGCGCGGGGCATCACCGAGGAGGAGGCGCGACGCCTCGTGGTTCTCGGCTTCCTCAGCGACATCGTGCAGCGACTGGGCATCCCCGCGTTGGAGCAGGAGCTCCTCGCCGCCATCGAGGTCGAGCTCGCGGAGGTCGCACGATGACCGCGCAGCGCGTGTGCGGGGTCGCGGACCTCGAGCAGGACACCCCGATCCGTGTCGAGCCGAACGGCGTGCCGATCACCGTCATCAAAGACGGTGAGGGCGTCATCCACGCCATCGGCGACACCTGCACGCACGGCGACATCTCGCTCTCCGAGGGCTTCGTCGAAGGAGACACGGTGGAGTGCTGGGCCCACGGCTCGGCGTTCTCGCTCCTGACGGGAAAGCCCCAGAACCTCCCCGCGTACGAGCCCGTACCCGTTTACGTCGTCGAGATCGACGGCGACGACGTGCTCATCGACCCGACTGTGACAAAGGAAATCTGAATGTCTGTTCTCGAGATCCGCGACCTCCACGTGACGGTCGAGACCGATGCGGGGACCACCCCGATCCTCAACGGAATCACGCTCACCATGAACACGGGTGAGACCCACGCGATCATGGGCCCCAACGGCTCGGGCAAGTCGACCCTCGCATACACGATCGCCGGTCACCCGAAGTACACCGTGACCAGCGGCTCGATCACCTTCGACGGCCAGGACGTTCTCGCGATGAGCGTCGACGAGCGCGCCCGCGCCGGCCTCTTCCTCGCGATGCAGTACCCGGTCGAGATCCCCGGGGTCACGGTGACGAACTTCCTCCGCACGGCGAAGACCGCCCTCGACGGTGAAGCCCCCTCGATCCGCGCCTGGACCAAGGACGTCAAGTCGGCCATGGCCAACCTCCGCATGGACCCGAAGTTCGCCCAGCGCAACGTCAACGAGGGCTTCTCCGGCGGCGAGAAGAAGCGCCACGAGATCCTCCAGCTCGAGGTGCTGCAGCCGAAGTTCGCGATCCTCGACGAGACCGATTCCGGGCTCGACGTCGACGCGCTCAAGATCGTCTCGGAGGGTGTGAACCGCGCCAAGGAGGCCACCGGCCTCGGCGTGCTGCTCATCACGCACTACACCCGCATCCTGCGCTACATCCGTCCCGACTACGTGCACGTCGTCGTCGCCGGGAAGATCGTGGAGGAGGGCGGCCCCGAGCTCGCCGACCGGCTCGAGGACGAGGGGTACGACCGCTTCCTCGACCCCGCCGCTCCTCTCGAGGCGTAGGCTGACGGCATGACCGCGACGCTGACCGACGAGAAGTACGACGAGGTCACCGAGGCTCTCAAGGACGTGATGGATCCCGAGCTCGGCATCAACGTCGTCGACCTCGGACTCATCTACGACCTGGCGTGGGACGACGAGAACGACGCCCTCGTGATCCACATGACGCTGACCAGTGCCGGCTGCCCGCTCACCGATGTGCTCGAGGAGCAGACGGCGCAGGCGCTGGACAACGTCGTCGACCGATTCCGGATCAACTGGGTGTGGATGCCGCCGTGGGGTCCGGAGAAGATCACCGACGACGGCCGCGACATGATGCGGGCGCTCGGCTTCGCCATCTGACGCGACGCCGACCGGCCGCCGCGGGCGGCAGCATGGATGCGCCCGACGACGGGCGGGGTCCGGGAGACGAGGAGCGGGGATGCTCGAGGTGAAGGCGCTCCCGTTGGCGGAACTGCGCCGGCGGACCAGCGAGAAGTGGCGCGAGTACCCCGACGACGTGCTCCCGCTCTTCGTGGCGGAGACCGACTTCCCCCTCGCGCCCGGCATCACCGCCGCGCTGCAGAGCGCCCTCGACCTCGGCGATACGGGGTACGTGGCGTCTCGGCCGCCGCTCGCCGAGGCGTACGCCGCGTTCGCCCGGCGCCGTTTCGGCTGGAGCCCCGATCCCGCGCGCATGCGCAGCACGGCGGACGTGAGCATGGGGATCGTCGAGATCCTCCGACGGGTGACGCAGCCCGGCGAAGGCGTCGTCGTGACGCCGCCGGTGTACCCGCCGTTCTACGACCTCGTCGCCGAGGCGGGGGCGGAGGTCGTGCGGGTGCCGTTGCGCGACACGGGCTCGCGCTGGGAACTCGATCTCGCGGGCATCCGCGCGGCTCTCGACGACGGAGCGCGGGCCGTGCTCCTCTGCAACCCGCACAACCCGACCGGCACCGTGCACGATCGGGCGACGCTGGAAGAGCTCGCCGCTCTCGCCGAGGAGTTCGATGCGACCGTCGTCTCCGACGAGATCCATGCCCCGCTCGCACAGCCGGGGACCGGCTTCATCCCCTTCCTCGACGTGAGTGACCGTGCACGGCGCGTCGGTTTCGCCGTGGTCAGCGCCAGCAAGGCCTTCAACCTCGCCGGACTGAAGTGCGCGCTGATGGTCGCCGCCGACGAGCGCACCCATGCGGTGCTGCGCGACCTGCCCATCGAGGTCGTGTGGCGCACCGGGCAGTTCGGCCTCATCGCCGCCGTCGCCGCGTTCTCCCCGGAGAGCGACCCGTGGCTCGACGGACTGCTGCACACGTTGGACGAGAACCGGGTGCTCCTGGAGGATCTGCTCTCGCGGCATCTTCCGGAGGCGCGCTACCGTCTGCCCGACGCGGGATATCTCGCGTGGATCGACCTCGGTGGTCTGGGGTGGGGCGACGCGCCCTCGCGTCGGATCCTCAGAGACGGCAAGGTCGCTCTGCACAACGGCACGGCGTTCGGCGCCGAGGGGGCGGGGTACGTGCGCCTGAACTTCGGGACCGGTCCCGAGATCCTCACCGAGGCCATCGAGCGCATCGCGGCGCTCGTCGCACGATGACCGGCACCGAGCCCCTCGCATCGATCTGGGACCGCAGCCGCATCTGGGTGACGAGCGGCGCGGTGGCCCTCATCTTCCTCGCCGCGATCGAGGCGTTGGCGGTCACGACCGTCATGCCCATCGTCAGCGACGCCCTCGACGGCCGGGCGCTGTACGCCGTCGCCTTCGCCGGCACTTTGGCGACGAGCGTGATCGGCATGGTCGCCGCCGGGGCGTGGTCGGATGCGCGCGGCCCGCGCGGTGCGCTCTACCTCGCGGTGGGGCTCTTCCTCGCGGGTCTGCTGGTGTCGGGGCTGGCCTTCACGATGCACCAGTTCCTCGTCGGGCGTCTCGTCCAGGGTCTGGGCGCCGGCGGGCAGACCGTGGCGCTGTACGTCGTCGTCGCGCGCCTGTACCCGCCGCACCTGCACGGCCGCATCTTCGCGGCGTTCGCGGCCGCCTGGGTCGTGCCGTCGATGATCGGTCCGTTCCTCGCGGGCGCGGTCGCCGAGTACCTCGACTGGCGCTGGGCGTTCCTCGGCGTCGCGGTGCTCACGGCCCTCGCCTTCGCCGTGATCGCCCTGCGGTTGCACGGGGTGGATCTCGGTCACGGCGAGCCGCAGGACCGTCGCGTCGTGGTCCGGCGCCTCCTGCTGTCGGTCGTCGTCGCCGTGCTCGCCGTCGTGATCGGCTTCACGGCCGATATGGAGCCCTCGGTCGCCTGGCCCGTCGCCGCGGCCGCACTGCTGGCGATCGGCGTGACGATCCTGCCCCTCCTTCCCCCGCGGACGCTGCGGGCGGGGCCGGGGCTTCCGAGCGTCGTGCTCATGCGCGGCATCGTCGCCGGCGCGTTCTTCGCCACCGAGGCGTACATCCCGTACCTGCTGATGGAACGGTTCGGGTGGTCGGCGACCTGGGCGGGCGTCGCCCTCATGTTCGCCGCACTCGCCTGGGCCAGCGCATCCGCGCTCCAGGGCCGGTACGGCGAACGCCTCGGCAATCACCGCATCACGGCGATCAGCGTGACGATGCTCATCGTGGCGCTCGGGTGCGTGCTGGCCACCGCGACGTGGGGTGCGCCGCCGGCGATCGTGGTCGTCGGATGGGGCGTGGCGGGGGGCGCGATGGGACTGCTGTACCCGCGACTCACCGTGCTCACCCTCGCGTATTCGGGCCGGGGGGACCAGGGCTTCAACTCGTCTGCGCTGTCGATCTCCGACGCCACCGGCTCGGCGGTCACGATCGCGATCGCGGGACTCGCCGTGGCGACGCTCGGCGGCGGGCCAGACGTCTTCTGGATCGTGTTCGTCCTCTGCCTGGCCCTGGTCGTGGGGGCGCTGGTGCCCGGCCTGCGCCTCGGTCATGCGGCCGAGACCACCGAGGCGTCCGACCGCCCCTGAGCGGGCGCTGCGGAGCG
>DAMDKH010000024.1:0-16774 GCA_032099965.1 Microbacterium sp. | reverse complement strand
AATCCCGGCCGGTGCGCTCACGCGGCGGTCGGTTGTCGGCGGCGACGGCCTGCGCCAGACGATCGTCGGCCGGGTCGAGCAGCAGTGGGGTGTCGCCCTGCGCGACGATCGCCAGCGCCGCGGCGACGTCGGCCTCGGGGACGTCGTGGTTGCGCACGTAGTGGGCGATGACGTCGCGGAAGGTGGCGACGCGATCCGCGTCGTTCAGGGCGCCGGTGATGGCGTCGTCGAACCGGGAGAGGCGGGTGGAGTTGACGTCCTCGGTGGTCGGGAGCTGCATCTGCGTCGGCTCCTGCCGCGTCGCCTTCTCGATGTGCTTGAGGAGGTAACGCTCGCGCGGGGTGATGAAGCTGATCGCGTCACCCGTGCGCCCGGCGCGGCCGGTGCGGCCGATGCGGTGCACATACGACTCGGTGTCGGTGGGGATGTCGAAGTTGATGACGTGGCTGATGCGCTCGACGTCGAGTCCGCGCGCGGCGACGTCCGTCGCGACGAGGATGTCGAGCTTTCCGGCCTTCAGCTGGTTCACGCTGCGCTCGCGCTGGACCTGGGGCACATCGCCGTTGATCGCGGCGGCGGAGTATCCACGGGCCCGCAGCTTCTCGGCGAGCGTTTCGGTCTCGTTCTTGGTGCGGACGAAGACGATCATCCCGTCGAAGTTCTCGACCTCGAGGATGCGCGTGAGCGCGTCGACCTTCTGCGCATAGGAGACGACGAGGTACCGCTGGGTGATGTTCTTGTTGGTCGCCGTCTTCGAGGTGATCGTGATCTCCTCCGGCTCGCGCAGGTACTTCTGCGCGAGGCGGCGGATCTGCGGAGGCATGGTGGCCGAGAAGAGCGCGACCTGCTTCTCCTCCGGCGTCTGCGAGAGGATCTGCTCCACGTCCTCCGCGAAGCCCATCTTCAGCATCTCGTCCGCCTCGTCGAGCACCAGGTACTGCAGCTCGGACAGATCGAGCGTGCCCTTGGCGAGGTGATCCATGATGCGCCCAGGCGTGCCGACGACGACATGCACGCCGCGACGCAGTGCCGAGAGCTGGACGCCGTAGCCCTGGCCGCCGTAGACGGGCAGCACGTGCACGCCCTTCATGCGCGACGCATACGACTCGAACGCCTCGCACACCTGCAGGGCGAGTTCACGCGTCGGCGCCAGGACGAGGGCCTGCGGGGTCTTCTGCGACACGTCGAGACGCTCGAGCACCGGCAGCGCGAAAGCGGCGGTCTTGCCGGTACCCGTCTGGGCCATGCCGACCACATCGCGACCCGACAGCAGCGTGGGGATGGTGGCGGCCTGGATCGGCGACGGGGTCTCGTACCCGAGGTCGCGGATGGCCTTGAGGACCGGACCGGTGATGCCCAGCTCCTCGAATCCGGGGGTGGCGGGGAGTTCTTCGGCGGCGTCGGTCGGCGTAGCGTCTTCAGGAGTCACTTCCCAAGGGTAGCGCTCCTGCGCGTCCGCCGTGTGCGGCGGTGTTCAGGATCCGGTGGTCAGCGCCACGAGACGTTCCTTCACCTGACGACGGAGCACCTTGCCGATGAGAGATCGCGGCAGCTCGTCGACCACGAAGATCCGCCGCGGCACCTTGTAGGGGGTGAGGATGCCGCGGGCGAACTCGCGGATGGCCTCCACGTCGACCTCCGCCCCGTCGACCACGATGGCGGCGACGACCTCTTCCCCGGAGTGCGTGCTGTCGAGGCCCACGACGGCGGCGTCGACGACGAGCGGGTGCTGGCGCAGGGCGTTCTCGACCTCGGTCGGGGCCACGTTGAATCCGCCGGTGATGATGAGTTCTTTGATGCGGTCGACGATCCGCACGAAACCACCCTCGTCGATCGTCACGATGTCGCCGGTGCGGAACCATCCGTCGACGAAGACCTCGTCCGTCGCCTCGGGGTTGCCGTAATACCCCGAGAAGACCTGGGGTCCGCGCACGAGCAGCTCGCCGGCGGTGCCCTGCGGCACATCCACGGTGGGATCGTCCGGGTCGACGACGCGGCACTCGGTTCCCGGCAACGGCAGGCCCACCGTTCCGGGCACGCGATTGTCGGCCACGGGGTTCGCCATCAGCACGGGCGAGCACTCGCTGAGGCCGTACCCCTCGACCAGATATCCGTGCGTCGCCTTCTCGAACGGCACCACGAGCTCGTGCGGGAGAGCCATCGCGCCCGAGATCGCGACCTCGATGCCGGCGAGCGAGACGCCCTTCTCCTGCGCGGCGGCGAGCAGGCGATCGGCGATCGGGGGGACGAGGGGGAGGAAGGTCGCGGGATGCTTCTTCATCGCGTCGAGCACGAGGTCCGGATCGAACTTCGGGAAGAGCACCAGCCGGGCGCCCATCGACATCGCGAACGTGAGGCACAGGGTCAGTCCGTACGCGTGGAACATCGGCAGGACGGCGTAGACCACGCATCCGTTCCCGCGTCGGATCGACGGCACCCACGCCTGCGCCTGGGCGGCGTTCGCCAGGAGGTTGCGGTGGGTGAGCGAGGCGCCCTTCGGCGTGCCCGTCGTGCCGGACGTGTACTGGATGATCGCGAGGTCGTCTGTGCCGGGCATCGGGTGCGACGCGGGCAGCGGGGCGTGAGCGAGCATCGCCTCCCAGGTCACCGTTCCGCGCACCCGGTCGGTGAGAGCGGCACGCGACGCGCGCGCTCGCGCGACCGGCAGACGCAGCGCCAGGCGGGTGAGCAGCGGCATGGCCGTGGTGACGTCGACGGAGATGAGCGTCGAGACGGCGAGATCGGCGGGGAACGCCTGCACCGTGGAGACCACCTTGTTCCAGACGATCGCGTGCGCGGCCCCGTGGTCCTCGAACTGCTTGCGCAGCTCGCGCGGGGTGTAGAGCGGGTTGTGCTCCACGACGACGGCGCCCAGGCGCAGCACCGCGTAGAAGGCGACGATGTGCTGCGGGCAGTTCGGGAGCACGATGGCGACAGGATCGCCGGCGCGCACACCGCGTTCGCGGAGCCCGTTCGCCACCCGGTCGATCTGGTCCTGCAGCTGGGCGTAGCTGGTCTCGCGGCCGAAGAACTGCAACGCCGGGGCGTCGGGGTACTCGCGCACGGACGCGGCCACGATGTCGACCAGCGATCCGGTGACGGGGGAGAGGTCTTCGGGAACGCCCTGCGCGTAGCTGGCGACCCACGGACGAGGAGGCTGGAACGTGCTCACGTGCCCAGCATAGGCGGCGCTCCGCGCCCGGCGGACGGGCTGGGGCGGACCCGCTGAGTAGACTTGGGAGCGTGTCTGAAATCACCCCCGAACTCGTGCGCCATCTCGGTGTGCTCGCACGCATCCAGCTGAACGACGACGAGGTGTCGCGGCTCACCGGCCAGCTCGACGCGATCGTCGACAACATCGCGAAGGTCTCGGAGGTCGCGACGGCAGACGTCGAGGCGACGAGCCACCCCATCCCGCTGAGCAACGTCTTCCGCGCGGATGTCGTCGGCGAGACGCTCACCCACGAGCAGGTGCTCCAGAACGCTCCGGATGCCGCCGACGGCCGCTTCCGCGTCACCGCGATCCTGGGGGAGGAGCAGTGAGCGACATCATCCGCCTCGACGCGTCCGAGCTCGCCGCCCGTCTCGCGGCGCGGGAGATCTCGAGCGTCGAGGCCACGCAGGCCCACCTCGACCGCATCGCCGCCGTCGACGGCGACGTGCACGCCTTCCTCCACGTCAACGACGGTGCGCTCGACGTCGCCGCCGCGATCGACGCGCGACGCGCGGACGGCGAGGACCTCGGTCCTCTCGCCGGCGTGCCGCTCGCGATCAAGGACGTCCTCGTCACGACCGACCAGCCCACGACCAGCGGCTCGCGCATCCTCGAGGGCTACCGGTCGCCGTACGACGCCACCGTCGTCGCCCGGTCCCGCGCAGCCGGGATGATCCCCCTCGGGAAGACCAACATGGACGAGTTCGCGATGGGCTCCTCCACCGAGCACTCCGCCTACGGCCCCACCCGCAACCCCTGGGATCTCGACCGGATCCCCGGCGGCTCGGGCGGCGGCTCGGCTGCAGCCGTCGCGGCCTTCGAGGCTCCGCTGGCGCTGGGATCCGACACGGGCGGTTCCATCCGTCAGCCGGCGCACGTGACCGGCACGGTCGGCGTGAAGCCCACGTACGGCGGCGTGAGCCGCTACGGGGCGATCGCGCTCGCCTCGAGTCTCGACCAGGTCGGCCCGGTCTCGCGCACCGTGCTCGACGCCGGTCTGCTCCACGACGCCATCGGCGGCCACGACCCGAAGGACTCCACGTCGCTCACGGACGCGTGGCCGTCGTTCGCCGACGCGGCCCGTGACGGCGCCCGCGGCGACGTGCTCCGGGGCCTGCGGGTCGGTGTCATCCGCGAGCTGCCCGACAGCGGATTCCAGCCCGGCGTCGCCGCGTCGTTCCGCAGCGCCCTCGCGCTCATGGAGGCCCAGGGAGCGGAGATCGTCGAGATCGGCGCACCGCACTTCGAGTACGGCGTCGCCGCGTACTACCTGATCCTCCCGGCGGAGGCGTCGAGCAACCTCGCGAAGTTCGACTCGGTGCGCTTCGGCCTCCGCGTCACGCCGGACGGCAACCCGACGGTCGAGGACGTCATGTCCGCCACCCGCGACGCCGGCTTCGGCGACGAGGTGAAGCGCCGCATCATCCTCGGCACGTACGCCCTGTCCGCGGGGTACTACGACGCCTACTACGGCAGCGCCCAGAAGGTGCGCACGCTCATCCAGCAGGACTTCGCCGCCGCGTTCACCGACGTCGACGTCATCGCGACGCCGTCGGCGCCCACCACGGCGTTCCGTCTCGGGGAGAAGATCGACGACCCCCTGCAGATGTACCTGAACGACTTCACCACGATCCCGGCGAACCTCGCCGGCGTTCCGGGCATCTCGGTGCCGAGCGGGCTGTCGCACGAAGACGATCTGCCCGTCGGCATCCAGTTCCTCGCGCCCGCTCGTGAGGATGCGCGTCTGTACCGCGTGGGCGCCGCCCTCGAGACGCTGCTCGTCGACTCATGGGGTGCGCCGCTGCTCAGCCGTGCTCCGCAGCTCGCAGGAGGGAACCGCTGATGGCCGCCGCCAAGCTCATGGACTTCGACAAGGCGCTCGAACTGTTCGAGCCCGTGCTCGGGTTCGAGGTGCACGTCGAGCTCAACACCCGCACGAAGATGTTCTCGGACGCCCCGAACCCGGCGAACGAGGCGTACCACGCGGCGGCGCCGAACACGCTGATCGCACCGGTGGACCTCGGTCTGCCCGGCTCGCTGCCCGTGGTCAACGAGACCGCGGTGCGGTCCTCGATCAGCCTCGGGCTCGCTCTGGAGTGCTCGATCGCCGAGTCGAGCCGCTTCGCACGCAAGAACTACTTCTACCCCGACCTCGGGAAGAACTACCAGATCTCGCAGTACGACGAGCCGATCGCCTTCGAGGGTTCGGTCGAGGTCGAGCTCGAAGACGGCACGGTCGTGACGATCCCGATCGAGCGCGCTCACATGGAGGAGGACGCCGGCAAGCTCACCCACATGGGCGGGGCGACCGGGCGCATCCAGGGTGCCGAGTACTCGCTGGTCGACTACAACCGCGCCGGGGTGCCGCTGGTCGAGATCGTCACGAAGACGATCTTCGGCACCGAGCACCGCGCACCCGAGGTCGCGAAGGCGTATGTCGCCGCGATCCGTGACATCGTCCGAGGACTCGGCATCTCGGAGGCGCGTCTCGAGCGGGGTAACCTGCGCTGCGACGCGAACGTGTCGCTGCGGCCTCGCGGTCAGGAGAAGCTCGGCACGCGCACGGAGACCAAGAACGTCAACTCCATGCGGTCGGTCGAACGCGCCGTCCGCTACGAGATCCAGCGGCAGGCGCAGATCCTCGCCGACGGCGGGACGATCACCCAGGAGACCAGGCACTGGCACGAGGACACCGGCACGACGTCGCCGGGGCGCCCGAAGTCGGATGCCGACGATTACCGCTATTTCCCGGAGCCGGATCTGCTGCCCGTGCGTCCTGCGGCGGCGCTGATCGAGGAACTGCGCGCGGAGCTGCCGGAGCAGCCCGTCGCACGCCGTCGCCGCCTGATGACCGAGTGGGGCTTCACCGATCTCGAGTTCCAGGACGTGCGCAACGGCGGCATCCTCGATCAGGTCGAGGCGACGATCGCCGCCGGCGCCGCCCCGGCCGCCGCACGCAAGTGGTGGACCGGGGAGATCGCCCGCCTGGCGAACGCACAGGAGAAGGACGCCGCCGACCTGATCACCCCGGAGAACGTGGCCGCGCTGCAGAAGCTCGTCGATGAGGGCACACTCACCGACAAGCTGGCGCGCCAGGTGCTGGAGGGCGTGATCGCGGGCGAGGGTTCGCCGCAGGAGGTCGTCGACGCCCGCGGTCTCGCCGTGGTGTCGGACGACGGTGCGCTCATCGCCGCCATCGACGACGCCTTCGCGGCGCAACCCGATGTGCTGGCCAAGATCAAGGACGGCAAGGTGCAGGCGGCCGGCGCTGTGATCGGCGCCGTGATGAAGGCGATGAAGGGTCAGGCGGACGCCGCGCGCGTGCGTGAGCTGATCCTCGAGCGCGCCGCACTCTGAGACGTCTCTCTCCCTCGGACCTCCATGTCGGTGGTCCGGGGGAGAATGGAGCCATGGGGCACGGAGACGGTCGAGGGCGGATGGTGTCGCCGGCGGATGCCGATGACACCGGCACCCGCATCCTGCACGTCGACATGGATGCCTTCTATGCGGCCGTCGAGGTGCTCGACGATCCGAGCCTGGACGGGCTGCCGCTGATCATCGGCTCGCCCGATGGTCGGTCAGTCGTCTCCAGCGCGTCGTACGAGGCGCGTCGCTACGGCGTCCGGTCCGCGATGCCGGTGTCGCAGGCGATGCGCCTCTGCCCGACCGCGCGGATCGTCGCCCCGCACTTCCCCCGGTACCAGGCCGTGTCGCGACAGGTGATGGCGGTCTTCGAATCGTTCACGCCCCTGGTCGAGCCGTTGTCGGTCGACGAGGCGTTCCTCGACGTGCAGGGCGTGCGCCGTCTCTGGGGCAGCCCTGCCCGCATCGCTCAGCTGATCCGCGAGCGGGTGCAGGAGGAGGTCGGCATCAGCTGCAGCGTCGGGGTCGCGGCGACGAAGCACGTCGCGAAGATGGCGTCGACGATGGCCAAACCGGACGGCATGCTCGTCGTCCCGGCCGATCGCACGGTGGAGTTCCTGTCGCCGCTTCCGGCGCGGGCGATGTGGGGCGTGGGGCCGAAGGCGGCCGAGGCTCTCGAAGCCCGCGGCATCCGCACCATTCGCGACATCCGCGAGTCCTCGCGAGAGATGCTCGATCGCGCCGTCGGCCCCGCCCTGAGCGCGAGGCTGGTGCAGCTCGCGCGCGGGGAGGACGCTCGTGGGGTCGAGACCGAGCGCGTGGAGAAGAGCGTCGGCCATGAGGAGACGTTCGACCACGACATCCTCGATCGCACGTTCCTCCGCTCTGAACTCCTCCGCCTGGCCGACCGGGTGGCGGCCCGGCTGCGTCGAGCGGAGTGGGAGACGGGCACGATCTCGATCAAGATCCGCTTCGACGACTTCCGCACTCTCACACGCTCACAGACGCTCTCCGAGCCCACCGCGGTCGGCCAGCGGATCGGAGAAGCCGCTCAGGCGCTGTTCGAGCAGATCGAACGTCGTGACCCCGTGCGTCTCGTCGGCGTGCGCGCAGAGAAGCTGCGCCCGGCGGGCGGGGGAGGGATCGCCCTCTGGGACGACGACGAGGATTGGCGCCGCGTGGAGGGGGCCGTCGACGACGCGGTCGCCCGGTTCGGAAGCGCGACGATCACCCGCGCTCGACATCTCGGGCGCGGCGACGGGCGGGGAGCGCCTCGCCATCCGCAGGCTCACGGCGTGGATTGACCGCCCGCGGAACCGCCGGGTCGGCTAGCGTGGTCGCATGCCCAACATCGCACTGGAACTCGGACAGCAGGTCGCGTCGCTCGGCGTGAAGAGCTCATACGGCGAGGCGCAGGATGTCGACGGCGTCAGCATCACCCCCGTCGCCCTGACGTACTCGGGGTTCGGCGGCGGCAGCGGGAGTGACGGCACGCAGGGCGGCGGTGGCGGAGGCATCTCCATCCCGGTCGGCGTGTACGTGCGCCGCGAGGAGGGCCTGCGCTTCGAGCCGAACATCGTCACGCTGCTCGTCGTCGGAGTCCCCTTCGTGTGGGTCGCCGGACGCGCGCTCTCCCGCGTCATCCGTGCACTCAAGAAGTGACGATCCGACCGCCGCTGCGCTGAACGCCGCCGCGGCAGCGGTCGTCGAAGACGTGCGGCAGCTGTCTGTCGCGAACCCCGTCGTTCTCGTCGACGGGCACAGCGGCGCCGGCAAGTCGTCGCTGACGGCCCGGATCGCGGCCCTCTGGCCTCTCGTCGGGCGTGTGCAGGTGGTCGCGCTGGACTCGCTGTACCCCGGATGGGATGGTCTCGACGACGGGGTCAGACGGGCGGAGGAGTGGATTCTCCGGCCTCATGCCCGAGGCCTCATCGGCACCTGGCGTCGCTGGGACTGGGAGCGCGGGGAGGAAGCCGAGAGCAGTGCCGTCGATCCCGCGCTCGGACTCATCGTCGAGGGCAGCGGCGTGCTCACTCCGCTCACCGCGCGTCTCGCCGACATCCGGTTGTGGGTCGAGGCGCCCGAATCGACGCGGCGAGCCCGCGCCCTCGCTCGGGACGGGGAGACCTACCGCCCGCACTGGGATCGGTGGGCCGCGCAGGAGCGCCGCCACGTGGAGCGGGATGATCCGCGCTCCACCGCGACCCGGATCATCGAGATTCCGTGACCGCCCCGTCGTCGACCGGATCGTCGGCAGCACGGATCAGCATCTCGAGCCGATAGCCGAGCCAGTCGTACACGCCGAAGCGCGGGTCGTCGAGGTCGTGGTCGTCGTCCTGCGAGATCTCGAGGCGCGTCGCGAGCACCAGGCGCAGTGAGGTCAGCGTCCGCAGCCACGCATCGATCTCCGAGAAGGGGATGTCGACCGGCGCCGGACGCATCGCCTCCCGCTCGGTCATGTCCTCCGTCTCCCGGAACGACGCCAGCGATGCAGCGACGATCGCCGCCTCGTGGGAGCGTGCGGCGAGCACATCGTCGCGGGTGCTGCGACGGAACTCCGCGGCGCTGGCCTCGTCATCGGGGTAGGGCGTGGGTGTCAACCGCGCGAGCGCCGGATCGAGCTCGTCGGACTCCTCGACGAGCGCCTGGAACTGCTCGACGAGGTCGAGGAGCCGCACGCCCTCCACATGGACGATGTCCAGACGGACGCCCTCACTCATCGGAGGCCCGTCGGACGGTCGCCCACAGCCCGTAGTCGTGCATCGCTTTCGCATGCACTTCCATCGTCTCGCGGGGACCGGTCGAGACGATGGCGTGACCGTCGTGATGGACCGCCAGCATGAGTCGGGTGGCGTGGTCGACGGAGTAGCCGAAGTACGTGCGGAACACGCGCACCACATAGCTCATGAGGTTCACCGGATCGTTCCACACGACGACCTGCCACGGCTCGAGCGGGGCGGCGCGCAGGTCGAGGTCTTCGTCGAGCGCCGGCGTCGCGAGCGCGGGCGCGTTCATGCCCACCCCAGATCGTGCAGCTGGGCATCGTCGAGCCCGTAGAAGTGGGCGATCTCGTGCACGAGCGTGGTGTGGATCTCGTCGCGCAACGCCTCTTCGTCGTCGCACTGCGCGAGGTGCGGCTCACGGTAGACGAGGATGCGGTCGGGGAGTTCGCCCATCCCGTACTGCGTGCGCTCCGTCAGGGCGAGTCCGTCGTAGAGTCCGAGGAGATCGAGACTGCCGTCCTCGGGGCGGTCCTCGACCACGAAGACCACGTTCTCCAGGCCGTCGACCATCTCATCGGGCAGCTGGTCGAGCTCGTCGACGACGAGCTGCTCGAAGCGCGCGGCATCCATCTCCATCTCCGTCAGCCTAGGGGCAGATCCTCAGTGCAGCAGCACGAGAACCCCGGCCACGCCGATGAACAGCACGCCGAAGACCGCGTTGAGAGTGCGTTGTCCCCGAGCCGACCGCGTCAGTCGCCGGAACGGGCGCGCCGCCGCGGCGAAGAACCCCCACATGACGAGGACGTCGACGACGACGACGGTGGCGATCAGGATGAGATACTGCGGCAGCTGCGGTTCATCGAGCCGCACGAACTGCGGGATGAAGGCGAGGAAGAAGACGATGGCCTTCGGGTTGAGCAGGTTCACCCAGAAGCCGCGCCGGATCATCGACCAGTGCCCCTCGCGCGTGTCCGGAGCGATCGGCTGGTCCGCCTCCGGGGGCACGGGTTTCGCGAGGATGAGCCGAATGCCCAGGTAGACGAGGTACGCGGCTCCGGCGTAGCGGATGAGGGTGAAGAGCAACTCGGACCGGGAGACCAGGAGACCGACTCCGGCCGCGACGATGACGATGTGAACGATCAGGGCGAGCTGCTGCCCGATGATGCCCCAGATCGATCGTCGCCACCCCTGGTTGAGGGCGTTCGACATCGTGTTGATGGCGCCGGCGCCGGGCGTGAAGCTGATCACCACGGAGGCCGTCAGAAGCGAGAACCACACCGCGAGTGACACCGGCCCAGTCTAGAGCGAGGGCGTGCGCTCGGATGCCGATCGAGGCCCGGGTCGCGTGGACCCGGGCCTCGATGTTTGGGGTGAGTAACGGGGCTTGAACCCGCGACCTCCTGGACCACAACCAGGCGCTCTACCAACTGAGCTATACCCACCATGCACCCGCGTCAGCGGGCAACCCTACGATTCTATTACACGTTTGAGGCGAACTCGGACACAGTGCGTGTCGCGATCTCCTTCGCGTCGTCGCTCGACGGGCCGGGGAGGTCGACGAACACCGCTTCGCGGTAGTAGCGGAGCTCGCGGATCGACTCGAGGATGTCGGCGAGCGCGCGGTGGCCGCCGTCTTTCGCGGGGGCCTGGAAGAACACCCGCGGGTACCAGCGGCGCGACAGCTCCTTGATGCTGGAGACATCGACATTGCGGTAGTGGAGCCACTGGTCGACCTGCGACATGTACTTGGCCAGGAACATGCGGTCGGTCCCGATGGTGTTGCCCGCGAGGGGCGCCTTGCGCTCGAGCGGGACGAAGCGCTGGATGTAGGCGAGGGTCTGAGCCTCGGCCTCTGCGAGGGAGACGCCGTGCGGGATCTCCTCGATGAGGCCCGAGGTCTCGTGCATCCGCGTCACGAAATCGTTCATGTGCGCGAGTGCGGCGTCACTCGGACGGATGACCACCTGGAAGCCCGGATCGACGGGTTGGAGTTCGAAGTCCGTGATCACGACCGCGATCTCGACGAGTTCGTCGATCGCGAGATCGAGTCCCGTCATCTCGCAGTCGATCCATACGAGTCGATCATTCTCCGACGCAGGTGCCATGCCGCCATCCTATCGACGGCACCGACAACGCCATCTCGGCACGATACGGTAGACGTCGTCGGCCTCCGTAGCTCAGCGGAAGAGCAGCGGCCTTCTAATCCGCCGGTCGCAGGTTCGAATCCTGCCGGGGGCACGACCACACGGAAGCTCATCGTGTGGTGCCCCGCCCCGTGGTCTGCTCAGGAGTATCGCAGCGCGGAGACCGCGTCGTCGGCCCGCCAGAACTCCCCGATCAGGCGGAATGAGCCGGTGGCGAGCTGCAGGCGCTCCGCGCGATAGCGGGTGCCGAGCGGATCGGTGGCGGTGCGGAGATGCCCGAGCACCTTGCCCGAGCCGTTCTCCTGCACTCGCCACAACTGGTCCGCCGCTCGTACGAGATGCTCGCGGGTGGAGACGAGGGTCGGCGTGGCCCACGGGGCCGCGGCGCTGACGCTGAGGGTGGTGGTGTCGTTCATCGGTTCTCCTTCCTCTTCGAACGTACGACCGACCACCGACATTCGGACGACCCCGACGGTGGCACACTTCCTCCACCGTGACCGGGGCTTCTTCGTCGTCCACAGTCTTCGCGACGAGAAGCCGACCGGAACGATCGACCGCGGATGCTGGTGTGATCCGAGCACCGTCTCGGCGTAGTCAGGAGAAGACCATGAGCGACATCGTGACGATCATCGGCAAGGTGGCCACCGACCCCGTGCAGGCCAAGACCGGGGGCGGGGTGGCGGTGACGAACTTCCGTCTGGCGAGCACGCATCGCCGCTTCGACCAGAGCACGGGAACGTGGACGGATGCCGGCACCAACTGGTACTCGGTGGCCGCGTATCGTCAGCTCGGCGAGCACGCCAAGGCGTCTCTGCGTTCGGGGGACAGCGTGATCGTCACCGGACGCCTGCGTATCCGCAACTGGGAGAGCAACGGGAAGCACGGCACGAGTGTCGACGTCGATGCGGAAGCGATCGGACATGATCTGCGGTGGGGGACGTCGGCCTACCTCCGGGCGAGCAAGGCGTCCGGTTCCGAGACGGCGAGGTCGCGCGAGGAACCGGCCCCCGACGGCGGCGATCGCGAGAGCTCGACGGAGCGCGTCGGGGACGAGCCGTCCCCCGCCGTCGACGCGGCCTGGGCCGTCACCGATGTCGAGCCGGCGATGGCCGACTCGACGCCGTTCTGAACGATCTGCGTAGACTCGGGGCGTGCTTCGACGATCGGCGACTCCTGTCTCACGCGCGGCCGTGGCCGTCGTCACCTTCGGTCTCTCCCTGACGCTGCTGGCCGGGTGCGCACCGGAGCCGACGCCGACCCCGACGCCGTCGCCCTCGGCGTCGGCAGGTCCGGAGACCGGCGCACCCGCCCCCGCGTTCCTCCCCGAGGGGACGGCCGCCGAGAACCTTCCGATCTTCACCCAGACCGCACAGGCGGTCTGGGAGTCCGAGCGGCGCGCGGAGGGGCGCGCATACATCGATGCGCTCATCGGCGTGGGGTTCGATCGCGCGGCGATGCAGGTGACGAACGACCTCTCGACGGTCGGGAACCCCGCGGAGAGCATTCAGTTCTCCGTCCGCTGGGGCGAGAGCGAATGCCTCGTCGGTCAGGTCGGGCCCTCGACCGGGGGATTGGTCGCGAAGGTGTTGCCGCAGCTCGCCGAGGGTCGCTGCCTCGTCGGGGAGACCCGCCCGATCGACTGGTGACGCGCGGCAGCCGGTAGGCTGGGGTGTCGATCTTCGACACCGACAAAAGGAGTGTCCCCCGGTGGCTGAGTACATCTACTCTATGGTGCGCGCACGTAAGGCGGTGGGCGAGAAGCTCATCCTCGACGACGTCACGATGGCATTCCTCCCGGGTGCGAAGATCGGCATGGTCGGTCCGAACGGTGCCGGTAAGTCGACGATCCTGAAGATCATGGCGGGCCTCGACACGCCGTCGAACGGTGAGGCGAAGCTCTCTCCCGGCTTCAGCGTCGGCATCCTGATGCAGGAGCCGGAACTCGACGAGTCCAAGACGGTGCTGGAGAACATCCAGGACGGCATCGCCATCAAGGCGAAGGTGGACCGCTTCAACGAGATCTCCGCCCTCATGGCAGACCCGGACGCCGACTTCGACGCCCTGCTCGCCGAGATGGGCACGCTGCAGGAGGAGATCGACGCGGCGGACGGGTGGGACCTCGATTCCCAGCTCGAGCAGGCCATGGACGCCCTGCGCACGCCGCCGGGAGACGCCGCCATCGCCCCGCTCTCGGGTGGTGAGAAGCGCCGCGTCGCGCTGGCCAAGCTCCTGCTGCAGAAGCCCGATCTGCTGCTGCTCGACGAGCCCACCAACCACCTCGACGCCGAGAGCGTGCTCTGGCTCGAGCAGCACCTCGCCACCTACCCCGGCGCCGTCCTCGCGGTCACCCACGACCGGTACTTCCTGGACCACGTCGCGGAGTGGATCTGCGAGGTCGACCGCGGCCGGCTGTACCCGTACGAGGGCAACTACTCCACCTACCTGGAGAAGAAGGCCGCCCGCATGGAGGTGCAGGGCAAGAAGGACGCCAAGCTCGCCAAGCGCCTGAAGGACGAGCTCGAGTGGGTGCGGTCCAGCGCCAAGGGGCGTCAGACCAAATCGAAGGCGCGTCTCGCCCGGTACGAGGAGATGGCGGCCGAGGCCGAGCGCACGCGGAAGCTCGACTTCGAGGAGATCCAGATCCCCGCCGGCCCGCGCCTCGGCAGCATCGTCATCGACGCCAAGAACCTCAAGAAGGGCTTCGACGGACGGTCGCTGATCGACGGTCTGAGCTTCAGCCTCCCGCCGAACGGCATCGTCGGCGTGATCGGTCCGAACGGTGTCGGAAAGACGACGCTGTTCAAGACGATCGTCGGTCTCGAACCGCTCGACGGCGGCGACCTGAAGATCGGCGAGACCGTCAAGATCAGCTACGTCGACCAGTCGCGCTCCAACATCGATCCGAACAAGACGCTGTGGGAAGTCGTGTCCGACGGTCTCGACTTCATCACGGTGGGCAAGACCGAGATCCCCTCGCGCGCCTACGTGTCGAAGTTCGGCTTCAAGGGGCCGGACCAGCAGAAGAAGGCCGGCGTGCTCTCCGGCGGTGAGCGCAACCGACTCAACCTGGCGCTGACGCTGAAGGAGGGCGGCAACCTGCTCCTCCTCGACGAGCCCACCAACGACCTCGACGTCGAGACCCTGAGCTCGCTCGAGAACGCGCTCCTCGAGTTCCCCGGCTGCGCGGTGGTCATCACCCACGACCGGTGGTTCCTCGACCGCATCGCCACGCACATCCTCGCCTACGAGGGCACCGACGAGAAGCCCGACCAGTGGTACTGGTTCGAGGGCAACTTCGAGGCGTACGAGGAGAACAAGGTCGACCGTCTCGGTCCCGACGCGGCCAAGCCCCACCGCTCCACGCACCGCAAGCTCACGCGCGACTGACGCCATGCCCGAGACGAGCACGGCGGAGGGGCGGCGACTCCACATCCCCATCCACCTGCGGTGGGGTGACCTCGACGCGTACAACCACGTCAACAACACCTCCATGCTGAAGTTGCTCGAGGAGGCGCGTGTGCGCGCCTTCTGGCGGGCGGGCCCGGGCGAAGAGGCGCCCGAGACCGCCGTGCTCGACTCCGGCATCGAGGAGGGGACGCTCACCCTCATCGCCCGTCAGGAGATCGAGTACCTCGCGCCGGTGCCCTACCAGCGGCGTCCGCTCGAGGTGCAGATGTGGTTCGGCAAGCTCGGGGGTTCGAGTGTCGAGGTCTGCTACGAGGTGCACAACGATGCTGCGGCCGCCCAGCGCGTGGTCTACGCGCGCTCGACCGCGGTGATCGTGCTCGTCGACGCGCGGACCGGGCGGCCCACCCGTCTCACCGCCGAGATGCGCGACGCCTGGGAACCTCTGCTGGGGCCCTCCATCGTCTACGCGCACCGCTGATCGGCGTCGCTCGCGCACGTCGTGGGGCGACGGCGGATCCGGATGGAGGCGCCGCCGGTCGCTGCCGCTGCGGCCTCAGCCGTCCGACGGCACCCGGAGCATGATCTCCTGCGCGACGTTGGCGACGAGTGCGCCGTCTCGCGAGTAAATGCGCCCCGTGGCGAGCCCGCGTCCTCCTCGCGCGTTCGGCGACTCTTGAAGGTAGAGCAGCCAGTCGTCCACGCGGGCCGAACGGTGCCACCACATCGCGTGGTCGAGGCTGGCGACCTTGAGCCCGGGGAGCGCCCAGTAGAGGCCGTGAGCGCGGAGGATCGACTCCTGGATCGTCATGTCGCTCAGATACGCGAGCGCCGCGCGGTGCAGCCGAGGGTCGTCGGGAAGCGGCGCGCGCATGCGCATCCACACACCCTGCCGCGGCGCATCCTCGCCGACGCCGGGGAGGTACAACGGCCCCTCGATGTGGCGCACATCGGCGGCACGGTCGCTGAGCATGCGCAGGGTTCCGCCCGGAAGGCCCTGCACGGCCTGCTCGTCGGGAGTGAGGGACTCCGGGTCGGGGATGCCGTCCGGCAGAGCGATGGCGTGTTCGACCCCCTCATCGTCGTCCTGCGCGGATGCGATCATCGAGAAGATCGGCACGCCGTTCTGATACGCCTGCGAGCGACGCGTCGAGAAGGAGCGTCCGTCGTGGATCCGGTCGACCGCGATGGTGAGCCCCTGGGCGGCATCGCCCGGACGCAGGAAGTATCCGTGCATGGAGTGCACGGGCCGGTTCTCGGGAAGGGTGCGCTCAGCGGCGATGAGGCTCTGCGCGAGCACCTGTCCGCCGTAGATGCGACCGGTGGGCATCGGATGCGAGGAGCCGGTGAAGATGTCTTCGGTGGTGCGCGCCCTGGTCGAGTCGAGATCGAGGACCTCCAGCAGCTGCTCGACGGTTCGGACGGCGTGGTTCTCGCTGCTCATCTCTCCCTCTCGCGGCCGTCACGGACGGCCCTGTCGGTAGTCTAGAACGCGTGCCCCACGACCTCGTCCTCGCCGATCCGGAGACCGCCAAAGACGTTCTCACCTTCATCGGACGGGCGGGTCGGATCAGCGACGAGGGGGTGCGGCTGCAGGCGGAGCGCGGAGTCCTCGCGCTCACCACGGCGGCGTTGTCACCGCAGGGCCTGTTCGATCAGACGCCGACCGTGCTGGCGATGCGGATCGTCCGCGCGGATCCCGAACTCGTCTGCGATCTCGTCGTCGACGGGGTGACGCCGGCACCCGACGCCCGTGCCCTCCGCCTCCCTGAGACAGCGCTCTCCCCGGCGTGGGCCGGAGTCGCTCCGCCACGTGGGGGGTGGGAGCCGGTCGCCTCGCTCCCGGCGTCCGTGATCGCCCAGCGGGCCCAGTGGGGCATCTCCGCCGTCGCACGCGGGGCGACGCCCGGCGCGGGCGAGGAGGC
>DAMDKH010000023.1:0-16961 GCA_032099965.1 Microbacterium sp. | reverse complement strand
GGGAGCCCGACATTCGGCGCAGACGAGCGAGGGGGCGAACCCGGGCCGCGAGACCTGCACGAGCACCGGCCCCTCGCCGGCGGCGGTGCGCGCGGCGAGGAACGCCGACGAGGGCATCCGCTGCGCGGTGGGCTGCTCCATCTCCTGCGTCGTGCTGAGGATCACACGAGGCAGCACGCGGCGCGCGGCGCGGATGTCGTTCACATAGCCGAGCGCCACCAGGCGCTCCACGTCCGTCGTGCGGGTGTGCCCCACGAGGAGCAGCGTCGACTCCTCCACGCCCTGACGCACCAGGGCGGCGTCCCTGGCGTGGATGTACGGCGCGAGAGGCTCGCCGAGCAGCGGATCGCCGTCGTCCCAGACGATCACGAGACCGGCCCGCGTCGGCGCGTACACCGCCGACCGGTTGCCGACGACGATGCAGGGGGCGTCTTCGAGCGTGCGCAGGAACGACCGGTACCGGTCGGGATTGCTCTGCCGGGAGTCGTGACGCACCACGGCCTCTGCGGGAGCGCTCGCCTCGAGCGCGGTCAGCAGGCGGTCGAGGTCACGATGATCGGGGACGACGATGATGGTCGATCGGCCGAGGGTGAGCATCCGGACGGCGGCCGCCGCCAGAAGACTCGCCCACGCCGGGCCCCGCTCATCGAGACCGGGGATCGCCTCGACGGCCGCGCGGCCCCCGTCGACCAGCAGCGCGTCGAGGCCCTCGTAGAGGGCGAGCGTCTCGTGGGCGGACGCCGTCTGAGACGCGGTCGGAACGGGGACGGCCGAATCTCCCGTCCAGGCCTTCTCGACTCGCACCTGGCGCTTGGGGATCACGAGCCGGAGCACGTCCGACTCGGATCCCGCCGCACGATCCGCTGCGGCGCGGGCGAGGCGGTGCAGGTGCTCCGGCAGCACGGGGACGGGTGAGACGACGCTCTCGACCTCGGACAGCGCGCGATCGCCGTCGTGCTCGCGATCCAGCTCGATCACGTAGCCATCGACGACGCGTCCTGCGGTGCGCAACGGCACGCGCACGCGGACCCCGGGCGCGACCTCGCCGAGTTCGTCGGGCAGCGCGTAGTCGAACGGGCGGTCGAGTTGCGGCAGCGGCGAATCGAGGAGCACCCGCGCGATGCGCCGACTCTCGGTCGTCATCGGCAACGGGCCGTCACAGGCCGGCTGCGCGACGCAGTTCCTCGACGCGGTCCGTGCGCTCCCACGTGAAGTCGGGAAGCTCCCGCCCGAAGTGGCCGTACGCAGCGGTCTGCGCGTAGATCGGCCGCAGCAGGTCCAGCTGCTCGATGATGGCCTGCGGGCGCAGGTCGAAGACCTCGGTGATCGCCCGCGTGATCGCCTCGTCGGAGATCTTTCCCGTGCCGAAGGTCTCGACGTACAGGCCGACGGGTCGGGCGACGCCGATCGCGTAGGCGACCTGCACCTCGAGGCGGTCGGCAAGACCGGCTGCGACGGCGTTCTTCGCGACCCAGCGCGTGGCGTAGGCGCCGGAGCGGTCGACCTTCGACGGGTCCTTGCCGCTGAACGCCCCGCCGCCGTGGCGCGCCGCGCCACCGTAGGTGTCGATGATGATCTTGCGCCCGGTCAGGCCGGCGTCGCCCTTCGGTCCGCCCGTGACGAACGGACCCGCGGGGTTGATGTAGTACGTGACGTCGTCGATGTCGAGACCGGTGGTCTCGAGAACGGGCGCGATCACCCGCTCGCGCACGAGGGCGGTCAGCTCGTCCTGCGCGATGTCGGGGTGGTGCTGGGTCGACACGACGATCGCATCGACCGTCTTCGGGACGAACCCCTCGTATCCGAGCGTCACCTGGGTCTTGCCGTCGGGGCGGAGGAAGGGCAGCTCACCGCTGCGCCGCACCTCGGCCAGGCGCTCGGCGATGCGATGCGCCGTCCACGCGGCCATCGGCATGAGCTGCGGCGTCTCGTTCGTCGCGAAGCCGAACATGATGCCCTGGTCGCCGGCTCCCAGCGCGTCGAGCGGATCGACGGACGACCCGTCGCGATGCTCCTGCGCGTTGTCGACGCCGTGGGCGATGTCGCTCGACTGCTCGCCGACCGAGACGCTCACCCCGCAGGAGTCGCCGTCGAATCCGGTCTCGCTGGAGGTGTAGCCGATGCCGTTGACGACCTGACGGACGATCGTGGGGATGTCGACGTACGCCTCGGTGCGGATCTCACCCGCGACGTGGACGAGCCCGGTCGTGACCAGCGTCTCGACCGCGACGCGGGATCCGGTGTCCTTCGCGAGGAGCCCGTCGAGGATGCTGTCCGAGATCTGATCGCAGATCTTGTCCGGATGCCCCTCGGTGACGGACTCGGACGTGAACAGACGCAGGGCGCTCATCGGGGCTCCAGAACGGGGTCGGACGGGGAAGGGCGAGGAACCCAGTCTGGCCCGCACCACCGACATCGTCGGTGCCGCGGGCCGCGGAGATCACTCCGCGTGACGCAGGCGGAGCTTGTCCTCGTTGATCTCGTGCAGAGCGATGGTGAGCGGCTTGTCCTCGACGGTCGAGTCGACCAGCGGGCCCACGTTGTCGAAGAGGTTCCCCTCGTGCAGGTCGGAGTAGTAGTCGTTGATCTGACGGGCGCGCTTCGACGCGTAGATCACGAGCTCGTACTTCGAGTCGACGCGGTCGAGCAGGTTGTCGATGGGGGGATCGATGATTCCGTTGTTGTGTCCGGCCATGGTGAGACCTCCTGATCAGGCGACGGGAATCGTCGCGAAGACGGTGCGAAGGCGCGCGAGAGGACTCAGCGCGCAGAGCTTGTAGACAATCCTACGACCTCATCGGCCGCGGCGGCGACGTCCTCGTTCACGATGAGGTGGTCGAACTCGTTCTGCGACGCCAGCTCGACCTTCGCCGTACGCAGTCGTCGAGCCCTCTCCTCGGCATCCTCCGTGCCCCGGCCCACCAGGCGCTGGACCAGTTCGTCCCAGCTCGGGGGCAGGAGGAAGATGAGCGTCGCGGACGGCTCGGCGGCACGCACCTGGCGGGCGCCCTGCAGATCGATCTCGAGCAGAACCGTCCTGCCTTCGGCGAGGGCTGCATCGATCGGCGCGCGCGGAGTGCCGTAGCGCGACCGGTTGTGCACGACCGCGTACTCCAGCAGTTCACCCTCGGCGATGAGCCGGTCGAACTCCGCGTCGTCGACGAAGTAGTAGTGGACGCCGTCGATCTCGCCCGGACGCGGGGGGCGCGTCGTCGCCGACACCGAGAGGTGGATCTCGGGGTGGTGCTCGCGGATGTGCGCCGCGACCGTGCCCTTGCCCACCGCGGTGGGTCCGGCCAGCACGAGCAGACGGCTGCGGGCCCCGCGCGGGACGGGGGTCGGGAATCGCCTGTCGAGCCACTCGGTCAATGCAGCCCGCTGCCGCACGCCGAGACCGCCGAGCCGCTTCACGGGAGAGATGCGCAGCTCGTCGAGCACACGATCGCGCTTGCCGGCGCCGATCGCCGGGAGCGCGAGCAGGAAGTCCGTCACGCGCATCGACGCCTCGACCGATTCCGGGTCTTCGACGGCGCGGGCCAGAACGGTCTGGGGCGTGACCACGCGCATGGTCAGGTCGCGCTTGAGGGAGGCACGCGCCCGCCGCCTCTCGACCGCCTTGCGGGCGGCCGCGGCCCGATCCACCTCGGGGACGACACGCTGGTCAGCCATGCAGGGCCTCCTGATACTGGGCTGCTCGGGTGGCCGCGGCATCGGCCAGCCCCTGGGGTCCTGCGGACAGGATGCTGCGGCTCTCGCTGGCGATCACGCAAGGAGCCATCGTGCCGAAGCGGGCGGGCAGGTCGGCGGGTTCCGCCCCCTGAGCTCCGAAACCCGGGGCGAGGATCGGTGCGTGCGGTGCGAAGGCCTCGAGTCCGGCATCCGCCCAGTCCACGGTGGCACCGATCACGAAACCGGCACTCCCCCACGCGTCGCCCTGGACCTCGACCGCGTTGCGTGCGGACACCTCGGCGACGACGCGCGCCGAGAGCGACGACCCGTCGGCATCCCCCGCCCCCTGCAGGCCGCGGGCCTCGGGGTTGCTGGTCGCCGCGAGCACGAAGAGACCCTTGCCGTGGGAGCGGGCGAGCGCGAGCGATCCGTCGAGCGCCCCGACGCCGAGGTAGGGGCTCACCGTCAGGGCATCCGCCTCGAGAGGCGACCCCGGCGTGAGCCACGCCGCCGCGTAGGCGTCCATCGTGCTGCCGATGTCCCCCCGCTTCGCATCCGCCACGACGATCAGTCCGGCGGCTCGCGCCGCCGCCAGCACGTCTTCGAGGGCGGCGAAACCGAGCGATCCGAAGCGCTCGAAGAACGACACCTGCGGCTTCACGAGCGCGACGACGTCGGCGACGGCGTCCACGACCCGCAGGCCGAACTCGCGCGCGCCCGCGGCGTCGGCACCGAGCCCCCACGACTCCAGGAGAGCCCTATGGGGGTCGATGCCGACGCACAGCGGTCCGCGCGCGCGGATGCCGGCGCGCGCGCGTTCGCCGAAGCCTCCGCTCACACGGCCGCCTTCCGGTCGATCGCGTACTCCTGCAGGCTCTTCACATCGAAGCCCTCGTCGGCCGCATCCATGCCGGAGACGGCCGCACCGAGCACGGCGATCGTCGTGAAGAGCGCCTTGTCGGCGGCGACGGCGGCCGCCCGCGCCGCCCCGCCGGACGGCGTGTTCACGACGATGTCGATCGCGCCGTCGTTGATCAGGTCGACGATGTTCTCGGCCCCGGACTCCTGCGTCTCGCTGTACTTCTCGACCACGGTGACCGCGATGCCGTTGCGCGAGAGGATCTCGGCCGTGCCCTCGGTCGCGACGATGGTGAACCCGAGCTGCTGCAGACGATGCGCCGGCAGGATCACCGCGCGCTTGTCGGAGTCGGCGACCGAGATGAACACCGTGCCGGAGGTCGGCATACCGCCGTAGGCCGCGGCCTGGCTCTTCGCGAACGCCGTCGGGAAGTCCTTGTCGAAACCCATGACCTCACCCGTGGAGCGCATCTCCGGCCCGAGGACCGAGTCGACGATCTTGCCCTCCCTCGTGCGGAACCGCTTGAAGGGCAGCACGGCCTCCTTGACGGCGACCGGCGCATCCAGCGGCACACGCGAGCCGTCGGAGACCGGGAGCATGCCCTCGGCCTTGAGCTCGGCGATCGTGGTGCCCACCATGATGCGGCTGGCGGCCTTGGCGAGGGGGATCCCCAGCGCCTTCGAGACGAACGGGACGGTCCGGCTGGCGCGGGGGTTGGCCTCGATCACGTAGAGCACGCCGGCGCTGATCGCGAACTGCACGTTGAGCAGACCGCGCACCCCGACGCCCTTCGCGATGGCGAGGGTCGCCTCGCGCACCCGATCGACGTCGCTGCGGCCCAGGGAGATCGGCGGGAGCGTGCAGCTGGAGTCACCGGAGTGGATGCCCGCCTCCTCCAGGTGCTCCATCACGCCGCCCACGTACAGTTCCTCGCCGTCGAACAGCGCGTCGACGTCGAGCTCGATCGCGTCGTCGAGGAAGCGGTCGACGAGGAGCGGCTTGCCCGGCTCGATGACGACCTCGCCGGCGGTCCGCACGAAGTAGTCGCGCAGGCTGGGCGTGTCGTACACGATCTCCATGCCGCGACCGCCGAGCACGAAGCTCGGACGCACGAGCACCGGGTATCCGATGTCCTCGGCCACCGCGACCGCGCCGTCGACGTCGATCGCCGTGCCGTGGCGCGGAGCCACGAGTCCGGCCGCGTCGAGGATGCCGCTGAAGAGCGCGCGCTCCTCCGCGAGGTCGATCGCGTCGGGGCTCGTGCCGAGCACGGTATACCCGGCGGCCTCGATCCCCTTCGCCAGCCCCAGCGGCGTCTGTCCGCCGAGCTGGCAGACGACGCCCAGGATGGTGCCGCTGGCGGCCTCGGCGTCGAGCACCTCGAGCACGTCCTCCAGGGTGAGCGGCTCGAAGTAGAGCCGGTCGGAGGTGTCGTAGTCGGTGGAGACGGTCTCGGGGTTGCAGTTGACCATGATCGTCTCGTACCCGGCATCCGACAGGGCGAACGAGGCGTGCACGCAGGAGTAGTCGAACTCGACACCCTGCCCGATGCGGTTGGGGCCCGATCCGATGATGACGACCTTGGTGCGGTCGGAGGGCTCCACCTCGGTCTCGGCGTCGTAGCTCGAGTAGTGGTAGGGGGTCAGTGCCGGGAACTCCCCCGCGCACGTGTCGACCGTCTTGTACACCGGGCGGATGCCGAGGCCGTGGCGCACGCCGCGGATCTCCGCCTCGCTCTCACCGCGGAGCTGGGCGAGCTGGGCGTCCGAGAAGCCGTGCTCCTTGGCGTAGCGCAGCGTCGCGGCATCGAGCTCGGGGGCGGTGCGCACGATCTCGGCGACCTCGTTGATCAGCACGATCTGGTCGAGGAACCACGGGTCGATCGCCGTCGCCTCGAACGCCTGCTCGATGGTCGCGCCCTTGCGGAGGGCCTGCTGCAGCACGACGATGCGTCCGTCGGTCGGCGTCTTCGACACCTCGAGCAGCTCCTCGACCGAGCGCTCCTCCGGGCCCCAGTGGAAGCTGGAACCGCGCTTCTCGAGCGAACGGAGCGCCTTCTGCAGTGCGGTGGCGTAGTTGCGTCCGATCGCCATGGCCTCACCCACGGACTTCATGGTGGTGGTGAGGGTGACGTCGGCGGCGGGGAACTTCTCGAACGCGAACCGCGGGACCTTCACCACGACGTAGTCGAGGGTCGGCTCGAAGCTCGCCGGGGTCACTCCCGTGATGTCGTTCGGGATCTCGTCGAGGCGGTAGCCCAGAGCGAGCTTGGCGGCGAGCTTCGCGATCGGGAAGCCGGTGGCCTTCGAGGCCAGAGCGCTCGACCGGGACACCCGCGGGTTCATCTCGATGACGATGATGCGGCCGTTCTCCGGGTTCACGGCGAACTGGATGTTGCAGCCGCCGGTGTCCACACCCACGGCGCGGATGATGTCGATGCCGATGTCGCGCATCTTCTGGTACTCGCGGTCGGTGAGCGTGAGCGCGGGAGCGACGGTGATCGAATCGCCGGTGTGCACGCCGACCGGGTCGACGTTCTCGATGGAGCAGACGACGACCGTGTTGTCCGACGTGTCGCGCATGAGCTCGAGCTCGTACTCCTTCCACCCGAGGATCGACTCCTCGAGCAGGACCTCCGTGGTCGGCGAGTCGTGGAGTCCGGCACCCCCGATGCGGCGGAGGTCCTCCTCGTCGTAGGCGAACCCGGATCCGAGTCCACCCATCGTGAAGCTGGGACGCACGACGAGCGGGTAGCCGAGCTTCTCGGCTCCGGCGAGGAGCTCGTCCATGCTGTGGCAGATCACGGAGGCGGCGACCTCGGCACCCGCCTCGATCACGAGCTCCTTGAAGACCTGACGGTCCTCGCCCTTCTTGATCGCCTCCACCTTCGCGCCGATGAGCTCGACGCCGTACTTCTCCAGGATGCCCTGCTCGTCGAGCGCCATGGCGGCGTTGAGCGCGGTCTGGCCGCCCAGCGTCGGCAGGATGGCGTCGGGCTTCTCCTTCGCGATGATCGTCTCGATCACCGCGGGGGTGATCGGCTCGATGTAGGTCGCGTCGGCGAAGTCCGGATCGGTCATGATCGTCGCCGGGTTCGAGTTGACGAGGATGACGCGCACGCCCTCCTCGCGCAGCACGCGGCAGGCCTGGGTGCCGGAGTAATCGAACTCGCAGGCCTGACCGATGACGATCGGGCCGGAGCCGATGACGAGGACGGAATTGATGTCGTCGCGCTTGGGCATTACTTGGCGTCCTTCTTGCTCGCGATGACCAGGTCACGGAACCGGTCGAAGAGGTAGTTGGCGTCGTGCGGTCCGGCCGCGGCCTCGGGGTGGTACTGAACGGAGAAGGCGGGGATGTCGAGCGCCCGGAGGCCCTCCACGACGTTGTCGTTGAGGCCGACGTGGCTGACCTCGACCTTGCCGTAGCCGTTCGGGCTGTCGAAGGTGCCGTCCAGCGGCGCGTCGACGGCGAACCCGTGGTTGTGCGCCGTGATCTCGACGCGTCCCGTGGACTTGTCGAGCACGGGCTGATTGATGCCGCGGTGACCGAAGGGCAGCTTGTACGTGCCGAGGCCGAGGGCGCGCCCCAGCAGCTGGTTGCCGAAGCAGATGCCGAAGAACGGCAGTCCGTCGTCGAGGACCGCCCGGAGCAGCTCGACGTGGTCGCCCGATGCGGCGGGGTCGCCGGGACCGTTCGAGTAGAAGACGGCGACCGGGTCGATGGCCCGGATGTCGTCGATGCTCGACGACTGCGGCATGACGTGCACGTCGAAGCCGCGCGCGGCGAGGTTGTCGATGGTCGCCTGCTTCACGCCGAGGTCGAGGACGGCGAGATTGCCCACCCGCTCCCCCATCGCCGTGGTGATGGTGACGGCGTCGACCGAGACCTGGGCAGACAGGTTCTGGCCGGCCATCTCCGGCGCCTCGCGCACGATGCGCACCTGCTCGTCGGGGGCGAGGCCCGCCGCTTCACCCGAGAAGATCCCGCCGCGCATGGAACCGGCCGAGCGGATGTGCCGGGTGATCGCGCGGGTGTCGATGCCGCTGATCCCCACGATCCCGTCCTCGACGAGCGCCTCGTCGAGCGACGCGTTCGCGCGCCAGTTCGACACGACGCGCGAGGGGTCGCGGACGATGTAGCCGGCCACCCAGATCCGGCGCGATTCGGTGTCTTCGTCGTTCATGCCGGTGTTGCCGATGTGCGGGGCGGTCTGCAGCACGATCTGGCCGGCGTACGACGGATCGGTGATCGTCTCCTGGTAGCCGGACATGCCGGTGGAGAAGACGACTTCGCCGAGGGTGGTGCCGCGCGCACCGTACGCGCGACCGGTGTGTCGGGTGCCGTCCTCGAGGACGAGCACGGCGGTGTCGGGAAGAGCGGTCATCGTGTGGCTCCTGTGTCAGGGGCGGCGGGGATGAGCTGCCGCAGGTCGGAGATGAGGTCGTGAGGGTCGCCCGTGGCGAGTCGCAGGTACGAGTCGACGACGGTGCGGTCGTCGGCCCGCCAATCGATGCGCACGAGCCCGCCGGGCTCGACCACGCGGTCGATCGTGACGGTCGCGCGCTCGACGGAGACGAGGCGGGAGGATGCGAGGAACACCGTCGGTGCTCCGTCGAGGCAGAGCGCCACGCCGCGGTCCGTGATCGCCAGCTCACCGCGTGCGCGGTAGGCCAGCGGCGAGATCGCGAGGCGCTCCAGCGGCTGGTCGTGCTTCGTCGTCGAGACGTAGAGCACTTCGTGGCGCGACGCGACCTCGGCGTGTTCGGGCACTCCCAGCGGAGCGGACAGCCCGGAGTCGCGTCGCTGACGTCGTCGCCACGCGCGCAGCATGGCGAGCAGGATCAGCAGCGCGACGCCGATGGTGAGGGCGACCGCGATGTCCCGTGCGCTCATGCGCCGATCCCCTCGACGAGCGCTCCGCCGACGACGGTCGGCCGTCCGGCGTGGATCGTGTGCTCGACGCGCCCAGGGAGGGGGCGACCGAGGTACGGCGAGTTCGTGCTGCGACCGTGGAGGTCGTCCGTCGTGAAGACGCCCTCCGCCGAGGCGTCGTACAGCGCGAGGTGCGCGGGTCGACCGACCTCGAGCGGCGTGCCGTGACCGGCCAGCCGGCCGATGCGCGCGGGGGTCGCGCTCATCACCCGAGCCACGTCCGTCCAGTCGAGGAGCCCCGTGGCGACCATCGACTGGTGCACGACCCGGAGGGCGCTCTCGAGGCCGACCATGCCGTTCGCGGCGCCCTGCCATTCGCACGCCTTGGCCTCGCTCGGGTGCGGCGCGTGATCGGTGGCGACGATGTCGATCGTGCCGTCGGCGAGTCCTTCGCGCACGGCGAGCACGTCCTCCTCGCGGCGCAGGGGCGGGTTCACCTTGAAGCGGGCGTCGTAGCCCCGCACGAGCTCGTCGGTGAGGAGGAGGTGGTGCGGGGTGACCTCGGCCGTCACGGCGATGCCGCGCTTCTTGGCCCAGCGGATGATGTCCACAGAGCCGGCGGTCGAGAGGTGGCAGACGTGCAGCCGCGACCCGACGTGCTCGGCGAGCAGCACGTCGCGGGCGATGATCGACTCCTCCGCCACGGCCGGCCATCCGGCGAGCCCGAGTTCGGCCGACACGGCGCCCTCGTTCATCTGGGCGCCCTCCGTCAACCGGGGGTCCTGCGCGTGCTGGGCGATGACGCCGTCGAAGGACTTCACGTACTCCAGCGCACGCCGCATGATCAGCGGGTCGAAGACGCAGAAGCCGTCGTCGCTGAACACGCGTACCTGAGCGCGGGAGGATGCCATGGCCCCGAGTTCGGCGAGGCGCTCACCCCGCTGACCGACGGTGACGGCGCCGATCGGCTGCACGGTGGCGTAGCCCGCGGCCTCGCCGAGGGCGAGTTCCTGCTCGACGACGCCGGCCGTGTCGGCGACCGGGGACGTGTTGGGCATCGCGAACACGGCGGTGAAGCCGCCGGCCGCCGCGGCGCGCGTGCCCGTGAGGATCGTCTCCGATGCCTCGAAGCCGGGCTCGCGCAGGTGGGTGTGCAGATCGACGAGTCCGGGCAGCGCGACGAGCCCGTCGGCGTCGATGACCCGAGCGCCCGCGCGGCTCAGCCCGGAGCCGATCTCGGCGATCCGCCCGTCCTCGATGATGATGTCGGCGCTCTGCGTGCCGAGCAGCGTGGCGCCGGTGATGACGAGGGTCTCGTTCACAGGTCTCCCCCTCGTTCGTCGTCTCGTTCTCCGGTCAGCAGCAGGTAGAGCACCGCCATGCGCACCGACACCCCGTTGGCCACCTGCTCGAGCACGGTCGAGCGCGGGGAGTCCGCCGCCTCGGAGGAGATCTCCAGGCCGCGGTTCATGGGTCCGGGGTGCAGCACAATGCTACCGGTCGGCAGGGTGGCCACGCGCCGTGCGTCGAGCCCCCAGCGTCGGGAATACTCCCGCTCATTGGGGAAATACGCCGCGTTCATGCGCTCGAGCTGGATGCGCAGCATCATGACGGCGTCCGGGCCGGCCGCGAGGGCCTCGTCGAGGTCGTAGACGACCCGCACCGGCCACTGGGAGACGTTCTGCGGCACCAGCGTCGGCGGGGCCACGAGCGTGACCTGCGCGCCGAGCGTGGTGAGCAGCCACACGTTCGACCGCGCGACGCGCGAGTGCAGTACGTCACCGACGATCACCGCGTGGATGCCGGCGAGGTCGCGCCCACGGCTGTCCGCCCCGAAGAGGCGTTTGCGGATCGTGAACGCGTCGAGCAGCGCCTGGGTCGGATGCTCGTGCGTGCCGTCGCCGGCATTCACGACGCCGGCCGAGATCCACCCGCTCGTGGCGAGCGTCTGCGGTGCGCCCGAGCCGGGGTGGCGGATGACGACGGCATCCGCGCCGATGGCCTCGAGCGTCTGCGCCGTGTCCTTCAGGCTCTCGCCCTTCGAGACGCTGGAGCCCTTGGCGGCGAAGTTGATGACGTCGGCGGAGAGCCGCTTCGCCGCGGCTTCGAACGAGATGCGCGTGCGCGTGGAGTCCTCGAAGAAGAGGTTGACGACGGTCTTGCCGCGCAGCGTCGGAAGTTTGCGGACCTCGCGGGACTGCGTGTCGGACATGTCCTCGGCGACGTCGAGGATGCGCAGGGCCGCGGTGCGGTCGAGGGTGCGGGTGTCGAGCAGGTGCCTCATGCGCCGATCGTCACCTCCTCGATGCCGTCGTTCTCGGCGAGGCGCACGTTGACGCGCTCCGAGCGGGCGGAGGGGATGTTCTTTCCGACGAAGTCGGGGCGGATGGGCAGTTCGCGATGTCCGCGGTCCACGAGGATCGCCAGCCGCACGGCGGCCGGGCGCCCGATGGACTGCAGCGCGTCGAGCGCGGCGCGGATGCTGCGTCCCGAGAAGAGCACGTCGTCGACGAGCACGACGGTCCTGCCGTCGATGCCGCCGACCGGGATCTCCGTCGGCTGCGGGGACCGGGTGGGGTGCTTGGCGAGGTCGTCGCGGAACAGCGTGACGTCGAGCGATCCGACGGGAACGCTGCGGCCGTCGATCTCGCTGATCAGAGCGCCGAGCCGACGGGCGAGGGCGACACCCCGTGTCGGGATCCCCAGGAGAACGAGATCGTCTGCGCCGCGATTGGACTCGAGGATCTCATGGGCTATGCGGGTCAGAGCCCGCGAGATATCGGCTTCGTGCAGGATGATGCGTGCACTCATCAGCCGCTCCCTTCTCCGCCTCACAGGACGGTGTTAAAGGTTGCTTGCCCGCTCAGTGTACCCGGCTTCACCGCCATCCGAGGACGTCACGGACCATCTCCTGCGATGCGGGATTGCCATCGTTCGGAATACCACTCATCGTCTCGTGGGAGAGCATCGCCGCCTCGGCACCGGCGGCCGCGGTGATGCCCTCGATCGCCGCCCGAACGCGGGGTGCCGCCGCCGAGGCGTACATCGGGTCCCCGCGCCTCGACGTGTGCGGGAAGACCACGAGCTCGGCGACGCCCCGCGACACCCGGCGCGCGGCGACGACCACGATCGTCGGCGGGATGCTCGGCTGCAGGAAGCGCGGCAGCGGGAACGGCAGATCGTCGGTCACGAGCCCCTGCCACCATCCGCGGCGGGAGCGCTCCTCGTTCCCGATCTCCAGCGCCACGGCGGTCCACTCCGACCCGCGGGCCGCCAGAGCATCGGCGTAGCCGTCGTCGCGGACGTCGAAGCCCTCCCGGGTGAGGAAGTCGCAGCCGATGCGCACGAGGCGGTCCGGCGAGGAGGTCACCACCCAGCGCGCGCCGCGAAGGAACCCCTTCCACGGCACCCGCGTGGTGCGGGCATCCCTCCCCCGCCCGTGCGGGTGCTGCGGTACCGTCACCCGGTCAGCTCGCCTCGGCGAGCACGTCGTCCGTGACGTCGTCGATCTTCGAGGACCGGATCGGATGTCCGCTCGTCGACAGGCAGCGTCCCGTCTTCAGATCCCACTTCCAGTCGTGCATGCTGCAGGTCAGGATGCCGTCGCCGTCGACCGACCCGGTGCGAGTGAGGTCCGCGCGCAGATGCGGGCATCGACGCTGCACCTGCCATCCGGCGATCTCCGCGTCCTCGGTCTGGTCGGTCTGCTCCTGGTACCAGTTCTCGACGTACTCGATGCGGTCGACGGAGAGGCACTTGAGGAACGTGGTGAGGAACTCGTTGAACTTGCCGCTGCGCCCCACCTGGAACTGCATCGACAGGAAGATCGAGTTCGACCAGTCGATCTCGTGGTCGCGGATGTTCGTCGACACGAGGTCAGCGGGGATCGTGTACCAGTAGACGCACTCCTCGCCGGCGTATTCGCGCACCTTGGCACGGGGGAAGTCCACCACCATGTCGAGGTCGCCGATGCGGAACCGCACGTTCCCCCCGACGCCGAGGCGGATGGTGCGCGACTTCTTCAGCAGAGGCTCCCACCACTCCTTCAGCGCGGCCAGGATCTGGTCCGCCGGCAGGACCTCCGCCCGGGAGGCCTCCTCGTCGCGGATCTCCTGCTGACGGGTCGCCCGCTGCTCCTCCAGGTAGTCCCACTTCTCGTCGAAGATGCGGGCGATCTCGGCATCGGAGTACAGCGTCTGGGCGGTGGTCACCCGACCCCCGTCGACGGTGACGACCGTGCCGGGGATGAACAGCTGGCCGTCGTACTGGGGCGCGAGCTCCTTCATGTGCGCGAGGAACTGCTTCTGGTCGGTGAAGATCGACTCGCCGTTCCTGCCGGTGCCGTTGAAGTCGAACAGCTCGTCGCGCAGGAACATCGGCGGGCCGGCCATCGGGAAGACGTGCGGGGCGTCGACCTTCTCGATGTAGTACATCGCGCGCTTGTTCTGGGCGTCGCGCTTGAGCTGAGCGAAGTTCTGCTTGGCGTCGAGCGGGAGGTCGTAGACCATCGGCCACCAGATCGCACCTGAGACCTGCGTGAAGTACGCGTCCGGCTTGCCGAAGTGCAGCAGCTTCTCGAGGTCGAGCGGGTGCGAGTCGTTCTGGTTGAGCACCGACCCCGTGCCGTCGTCGACGCTGAGCGACGAGTCGCCGATCGGGCCGTCGCTGGGCGCGCGCAGCGGCGTGATCATGAGCTTGAGGTCGCCGCGCTCGATGATCTCCCCCGCCGGGGCGTAGGTGATGTTGGTGTAGCCGAGCGCCCGGATGTCCTGCTCGAGATCGTCGATGGGGTACTCCGGCAGCAGCACCTCGATGTCCTTGCGGATGTACCGCTCGAGGAGCGCCGGATCGAAGTGGTCGCGGTGCCGGTGCGAGATGTAGAGGAAGTCCGCCTCGCGCCCGTAGCGCTCCCAGTCGAGGGCGCGGTTGTCGGGGAACGGGAACCACGAGCCGAAGAACGACGGCCCGAGGACCGGGTCGCAGATGATGTTCCCGCCGACCGTCTCGATGAACATCCCGGCGTGGCCGAGTCCGGTGATCCGCATTCCGTTCCTCCTGGTGCGTCGTCCGGGACCCGGTCGCGGGTCCCGTCCTGGACACCCGATTCTACCTGCGTGCTCCTGGGCCTCCGCGGAGACCGGCCGTGCATAACCGGCGCCGCCGGCCGGCATCGTCATTCGAGCAGCCCGCGGATGTCGTCGGCGGTGAGCGCCTGCGCGAACAGCGCGTCGTCGTCCATGACCGCCGAGAACAGGCGCGCCTTCCGCCGCTGGAGGGCGATGACCTTCTCCTCGATCGTGCCCACGGACACCAGCCGGTACACGAACACCTGCTCGGTCTGCCCGATGCGATGCGTGCGGTCGACCGCCTGCGCCTCGGCGGCGGGGTTCCACCACGGGTCGAGGAGGAACACGTAGTCCGCCTCGGTCAGGGTCAGGCCGAAACCTCCGGCCTTGAGGCTGATGAGGAAGACCGGCTGCGTGCCCCCGCGGAAGCCGTCGACGACGGCCTGGCGTCCCGCGGTCGAACCGTCCAGCCGGGAGAACGGGATGCCGGCCGCGCTGAGCCGCGAGGCCGCCAGATCGAGGAACGAGGTGAACTGGCTGAAGACGAGCGCGCGGTGCCCTTCCCGCTGCAACTCGGCGATCCGCTCGAGCAGCACGTCGAGTTTGCGGGAGCCGATCCGGTCGTGCGCGGGGTCGATGAGCACGGGCGAGAGCGCGAGCATCCGCAGCAGCGTGAGCGAGCGGAAGACGATGAAGCGGTGACGGTCCAGCTCGGGCAGCAGGCCGAGGATCTTCTGCCGTTCGCGCTGGAGCACCGTCTCGTACAGCTCCCGGTGGGCCGAGCCGAGCTCGACCTCGAGGAGCTGCTCCTGTTTGGCGGGCAGATCGTCGGCGACGAGCTCCTTCGTGCGCCGGAGCACGAGCGGCCGGATCCGCCGCCGCAACTGCTCCAGCCGCCGTTGACGGTACTCGCCGCCCTCCTCGTTCTCCGGGACCTTGCCCTGCTCGATCGGCTGCACGAACCGCTCGCGGAACGACCGCGCCGACGGGAAGAGCCCAGGGGCGGTGAGCGACAGGAGCGCCCACAGCTCGCTCAGCCCGTTCTCCAGCGGCGTCCCGGTCACGGCGTACACCGCACGCGACGGGATGGCCGCGATGGCACGGTGCAGCCGGGTCGCGGGGTTCTTGACGAACTGCGCCTCGTCGAGGACGAGTCCGGCCCAGTCGCCGGCGGCGAACACCGACTCGTCCAGCCGCGCGACGGCGTAGGTGGTGACCACCACGTCGGCATCGAACGGCTCGGCCAGGCCGGACGCGCGGGTCGCGGCACGCACCTGCACACGGAGCCCCGGCGCGAAGCGCACGGCTTCGGCCTTCCACGTGCCGACCACCGACGTCGGGGCGACCACGAGGAAGGGACGGCGCTCGCCGAGTTCCCTGGCGTGGAGGATCAGCGACAGGATCTGCAGCGTCTTGCCCAACCCCATGTCGTCGGCGAGGATCCCTCCGAGACCGTTCGCCCAGAGGAAGGCCAGCCAGTCGAGCCCCTCCTTCTGGTACGGCCGAAGCTCGGCATGCAGTCCGGTCGGCGTGGGCACCGGGCGCACGGCCGACGCGTCGCGCAGACCCGCGGCCAGCTCCCGCCACTCCCGCGCGGGGAGGGCCTCGTCGGCGAGATCCTCGAATTCGTCCCACAGGGCGAGCTGCGACCGATGGAGCCGGGCCCCCGTCTGCCACTCGTCGAGTTGCGCCGCTTCGTCGAGCAGCTCCCGCAACCGGTCGAGTGCGGGGTGCTGCAGAGAGAAGTAGCTGCCGTCGACGAGCAGCATCTTCCTCCGCCCCGTGACGAGAGCGGTGAACAGCGGCTCGAACGGGATGATCCGCCCGTCGATGCGCACGAGCACCCCGAGGTCGAACCAGTCCGGGTCCGGCGACTCGACCGTCGACACGGTCAGCTCGGGCTCGCCGAGGAGCTCACGGTAGGTCTTGCGGCGCCCGGCCGTCTCGACGACCGCCCCCTCCGCCTCCAGGAGGGGCACGACCCGCGTGGCGAACTCCGCCGCCTCCACCTCGTGGAACGCTCCGCGCGGGGTCAGCGGCGAACCGACGGCGCGTTCCCACGTCGCCGACACTCCCGCGGTGATCTCGCCCTCGGCGTCGCGGTCGCGGAAGGTCTGCGCGGACTCCGCGAACGACGCGCGGCCGAAGCCGTCGTACTCCCATTCGAGCGCGTACTCGATGGTGTCCCCGCGCCGGAACGTCATCACGAGCACCAGGCGCGGTCGTGGCAGGGGCGGCAGGACGACACGGCCGCGCGGGATCACCTCGACACTGCGCGCGAGGAGCGGATACGCCTCCCGCAGGAAGGCCTCCTCCTCGCCGGGTGGTACGTGCAGGCTCGTCCCCGTGGCCAGCAGTGCGTGCACGGCATCCCCCGACGCGGACTCGGCCAGGTCGATGTGCAGGCGGTCGCCGGACGGGGTGACCGTGTACAGGCCGCTCCGACCGATGGTGCGGATCACGGCCGGGGCGGGGGCGGCGCGTTCCGCGGG